>CAJXJG010000027.1 GCA_913054425.1 uncultured Fidelibacterota bacterium | reverse complement strand
TCACCAGTAATCCAGATATCAAAGTAAGGCTGGAAAAATTTACTCATATCCATACCACCGGTAAGAACCAAATTTTTTCCTTGTTGATTCCCCCTAGACTTAACCATTACACCATTCAAACTTTCTATGTTTAATCGGTTCCTTATTAGATTTCCATATCCATCAACTCTATCAATCGGACTTTTTAGAAGGTTGGTAAAAACTTTAGCATCTTTTATGTATATCCAACCATCTCGAACAATATCCTGCCAAGTGCCATTCAATCCAAGTTTGATATTAAAATCTCCTATAATAGAGTCCACACCCGCGAGATATTGAGTAATAAAACTAAGGTCTTTTGTATGCCCTCCCACATTTAAAAAAAGAGGATTATCTAAGATTGTCTGTCCAAAATGACCTGATCCAATATTATAATCAAACGGTAAAGATGCAGTACCTTCCAAATAACTTTGCCCCTGAACTGAAGAAAATTTGGAAAAAATCAGGTTTTTTCCATCATAACTACCTTTACCTTTCACCAAACCAAATTGTATTTTGTCAAACACTGCATTATTAATAGTCATATCAAAATCAAAAACGGTTTTTTCTGTTGTACCGCCTACTTTTAAATTACCGTTTATTTGACCTCCGAGATGAAACCAGTCTGGAATAACCTGCGGCAATATCTCCAGATCCAGGTTTGAGAATTTTGTATTCAAATCAATTTCAATTGGTTGCCCATTCTGACTTTTTAATGGCAAAGTCCCCATTACTTGCAGACCTGTATTTTTTCCATGAATCAAGGTTAATTCTTCAATATGTAATATCTCATCTCGAACAAATAATGAGACAATCAAATCATCAAAATCCTGTCCAAATATTGACCCCCTTTTTAGTGAAATATCTGATGAAAAATTATATTTTCCCATGGATTCATGGACTCCAAGTTCCCCAAAAATTATCCCGGACAGTTTAAACCGATTATTCTGAATAAAAGGGGAAATTAAGGAAGATTCAATATTTGAAAGTTTAAATCTTCCATCCAATAATTTTTTCTTGTGAAAATATCCCTCAATCACCCCATCATCAACGTGAAGTACAAAAGGTTTCACAATAATTGATTCATCCTTTAAGATGAAGTTTAATGGACTTGGAAGAGCTAAATAATGTCCTTCATAGGTTGCCTGAAGTCGATCAAGAAACACATTTCCATTTTCTTCAATTTTCCCGGATAATTGAATAAAATCATTCCCTTTATTCATTTGAATATTTTCTAATTCTATTACCCCGGAAATAAATTTTAGATCTACAGTACCATTGTCTAAATGATAATCCTTCCAGGTACCATTTTTAAAACTAATATGAGCAAAACCATTTGCAACATTTTTACTGTTATCAAAACTTGAATGAATTTCCATTTCTTCAAGATAAGCATCTTTATATAGAATATTTTTGCAAAACAAATCTGCATCCAGTGAAGGTTCAGCAAACGAACCAAATACATTCATTTGCCCGGTAGCTGTTCCTGTTTCAAGAGAGTCAGACCAAAAATTATTGATAATAAATACATCTGCTTCTTTCATGTCAAATTCCAGGTCCATACTTTCAGATATTAGATTTATATTTCCATTTATAATTATCGAACTAGGTCCAATAAATAAAGTTAGGGGATCAATAAATTCTACCAAACTATCATGATATGAAATAGTACCTGAAATGGATACTAAATCCTCTAGATATAACTTTGATTCTTGAACTTCTACTGTTAAAGACAACTTTGATAATATTCCATCATTTATCAACCCTTCGATCAAAACCTCTCCCGAAATATTCGTACTTTCCTGATCTATTAGCCATTGGTTCAAGTCTAAATTTGATAATAGAATATTTCCATTTACCCTACCTGAATTTTTCAAAACCCCATTTAATTTCAACATTGTGGAGTCACTTTTAAGTTCAATTGTCTCCACAAATAACTCTTCAGGTGTTTTATTCAAGGAAAATTTCCCGTATAAATTCAAACCAAGATCATTGAAGACTTCTGCAGTACCATGAAAATTCGTTAAATCAGATTCAAACTTTATCAAAGTTGATAATGAGGAAAAAACAGGTTTCATGGGAATACCTTTAAAAAACTCCTCTGGTAATGAAACTTCTCCTAAAAGAACTTCTCCAGAAAATTGTGTTTCTGGTGTCCTAGAATAAAATAAATCTCCTTCAAATGGAATAGTTAAAGCAACTCCGCTTAGGTGCGATACTATTTCTCCGCTTTTTTTTATTCTCAGGGATGACCCATTCAAATCAACTGTAAACAAGGAATCCTCATAATTAATAATCAAATTATCAAAACCTATATCGAGCTCCCGAGAATGGTAATTGGTATTACCAACAAATTTCAGATCGAAATGATAAACAGTATCCATTTTTACTATTTTTATTTTTCCATTTAACCGAAAATCATCAATATGAAATGGAAATTCAGGATAATCTAATTCAAAACTTTTCCCTGCTCCGGCGTTAATAATAGAATTTTCTTTAAGTGCTGCTTCTATTTCATTTATTTCAAGCAGTTCCAATGATAATTTCCCTGTGATGAGTGGAATAATATTTATTTTCGATCTTATTTTATTAGAGAGAACATTGGAACCATCTATGTGCCACAATAAAATATCCTCCATAATTACTGTTGTAAAAAAATGACCTTTCAAAGTTCCAATGGAAATATGCCATCCCTTTTCACTCAAGAATTTTTCATTTAATACTGTTTCAATTTTATTTTGCCATATTCCAGGAGTTAATATCAGGACTACCCCACCAGAGAAAAGGATCCCGAGAACAAATAGAATGGTTTTTAACGATTTCATAAAATAAATTGATTCCCGAACAATACGAAATTACACGTCACCAGTTCCAAAAACAAAAAAAGCGTTCAGAAGAACGCTTTTTTCAATAGAATCTTTAAAACTAATCCACAACTTCAAAATCTGCATCCTCTATTTCACCATCTCCCTTTTTTGCTTTCGCTTTCGCAGATTTACTATCCTTTTTTCCCGTTTGGGAGGCATCTTCTTCATTTTTTGATGCTTCATACATTTTTGAAGCTACTTGGGACCAGGTACTATTCAATGATTCCGTGGCAGTTTTCATATCATCGATATTGCCGCTATCTTTGGCTTTCTTTAGAGTTTCAACCTTTTTGGTCAAAGATGACTTTTCTTTGTCATCTAGTTTATCGCCATATTCCTTGATATTTTTCTCTGTCTCATAGATCAAATGTTCTGACTGGTTCATCAAATCGATCTTTTCGCGCTTATCCTTATCTTCCTTTTCGTGCTTTTTTGCATCATTGACCATTTTTTCAATTTCCGATTCGGAGATTCCACTGGATGCTTCAATTCGAATACTCTGTTCTTTTCCGGTTGCCTTATCTTTCGCACTGACATTCAATATGCCATTGGCATCAATATCAAATGAAACCTCGACCTGAGGAATCCCGCGGGGAGCAGGCGGGATATCCGTCAAGTGAAACCGGCCTATTGTTTTATTATCAATTGCCATTTCCCGCTCACCCTGGAGAACATGAATTTCCACAGTAGTCTGATTTTCAGCAGCTGTACTGAAAATCTGAGATTTTTTAGTGGGTATGGTCGTATTGCGCTCAATCAGGTGTGTATCTACTCCACCCAGCGTTTCGATCCCCAGCGAAAGCGGTGTGACATCTAACAATAGTATATCATCAACATCTCCAGCTAATACACCACCCTGAATCGCTGCACCCAGGGCTACAACCTCATCTGGATTAACGCTTTTATTGGGTTCTTTACCAAAAATCTCTTTAACCTTTTCTCGAATTTTTGGAATCCGTGTAGATCCGCCAACAAGGATGACTTCATTAATATCTGCAGCAGATAGCCCTGCGTCAGATAATGCTTTTTTGCACGGTTTAACTGTTCGTTCTACAAGATCGGCTACAAGGTCTTCAAATTTTGCCCTGGAAAGATTAAGGTTCAGGTGTTTTGGACCAGATGAATCTGCAGTAATAAAGGGTAAATTGATATCAGTCTGTTTTGAAGTTGATAATTCTTTCTTAGCAGACTCCGCTGATTCTTTTAACCTTTGAAGTGCCATAGGATCCTTCCTGAGATTAATTCCGTCACTCTTCTTGAATTCATCAGCAATCCAGTCAATAACCCTCTGATCAAAATCATCTCCACCCAGGTGGCCATCCCCATTGGATGATTTCACTTCAAAGACACCGTCACCCAGTTCTAAAATCGAAACATCAAATGTTCCACCACCTAAATCAAAAACGGCTATTTTTTCCTCCTTTTTTTTGTCCAATCCATAGGCTAACGAGGCCGCAGTTGGTTCATTAATAATCCGACTAACGTTTAACCCTGCAATTTTCCCGGCATCTTTGGTAGCCTGACGCTGGGAATCATTAAAATAAGCAGGGACTGTAATCACAGCATCGGTTACCTTCCCTCCAAGATGTTCTTCAGCCATTTGCTTTAACTTTTGAAGAATCATGGCACTGATTTCCGGTGGAGTATATTCTTTATCATTGATCTTGACAATAACAGCTCCGCTTGAATTCTTATCGATTTTGTAGGGAACTTCAGATATTTCGGTCCCTACCTCATCATGCATTCTGCCCATAAAACGTTTGATAGAAAAAACTGTGTTTTCCGGGTTAGTCACTGCCTGGCGCTTAGCAGTTTGCCCAACAAGGCGTTCGCCGTCTTTCGTGAATCCAACAACCGACGGGGTTGTACGACCCCCTTCAGGATTGGTAATAATAGTTGGTTCACCTCCTTCTAAAACAGCCACACAGGAATTTGTTGTACCGAGATCAATACCAATTATTTTTCCCACTTTAATTCTCCTTTTTTAATTTCATACGAGTAAACAAATAATAATATATAAAAATATCACAATTTACGTGCCAACCAGAAATTATTGCCTAAATGGCAGAGAACTAAGTTGGTTTGCGTAGTTTGGCAGAAATAAGGGTGATCTTAGAGTTTAGAACTTATCTTTTTCTTCTGGACAGGATTAAATGTAAACTGTCCATTAGCGGTATCCACTTTTATTTTATTACCGGATATAAATACATTTTCAAGCAGAAGTTCAGAGATCGGCTTTTCCAATGAAGATTGTATTTCACGGCGAAGGTTTCGCGCACCATATTTTGGACTGAAACCTCTACTTAAAAGCAAAGTTTTTGCACGTTTGGTTAAAAATAACCCTATATTAAGTGTAAAAAGATTCTCCCTCAGATCGACAAGGAGAAGGTCTACTATCTCCAGTGCCTCTTGCCTGGCAAGAGGATGAAACACAATGGTATCATCAATACGATTTAGGAATTCGGGATTAAAAATCGATTTAACCTGGTCAAGTATCTGGGTTTTCATTGTAGAATAATCGAAATCAGTTTCTGTATCCATAAATCCAATTGAGGTGTGTTCTTGGATCTCCCTTGTCCCTACATTGGAGGTCATAATAATGATCGTATTCTTAAAATCGACTTTCCTTCCCAAGCTGTCTGTCAATACTCCCTCATCAAATAATTGAAGTAACACGTTGAAAACATCCGGGTGGGCTTTTTCGATCTCATCGAACAGGACAAGGGAATAAGGATTTCTACGAACCTTTTCTGTCAGTTCACCCCCCTCTTCATACCCCACGTACCCAGGTGGTGCCCCAATCATTCGCGAGACTGAGAATCGTTCCCCATATTCTGTCATATCTATTTTAATAAGCGCATCAGAATGACTAAATAAATAATTTGCAACAACTTTAGCTAATTCTGTTTTACCAACACCTGTAGGTCCAAGAAAAAGGAATACACCGATCGGCCGGTGAGGACTTTTTAATCCTGCCCTAGCCCTTTGAATTGAACCGGACAAACATTTAATTGCTTCATTCTGACCCACAATATACTTATGGATTTTTTTCTCCATATTTAAAAGTTTCTTGGATTCGGATTGGGCAACTTTAGTTACGGGAATCCCTGTCATTATTGAAACTACATCAGCTATGTGATCTTCAGTAATTAGGACTGGATTCTTGCCTTCCTCTTTATTCCATTTTTTCTGGACATCTGCCAGTTTTATCATTAGTTTTTGTTCCTTATCCCTTAGAAACGCGGCTTTTTCAAACTTCTGTTCAGTAACCACCTGTTCTTTTTTCCCCCGGATTTTATCAATTTTCACTTCAATATCCAGAATGGTCTGGGGGACTTTCATATTCAGCATATGAGCACGAGATCCGGCTTCATCCATAGCATCAATCGCTTTATCTGGAAGGAAACGATCACTTATATATCGATGTGATAGACTAACACACGCTTTTATAGCTTTTTCATGATAAATAACGTTATGATGGTTTTCGTAATTGGATTTCAGTCCGTTTAAAATTTGGACAGATTCTTCTGGCGTTGGCGGATTAATCAAAATCTTTTGGAAGCGTCTTTCCAAGGCACCGTCCTTTTCAATATGTTTGCGATATTCATCCATTGTTGTCGCTCCAATGCAGTGAATATCTCCTTGAGCCAGAGCTGGTTTGAAAATATTAGATGCATCCAAAGAACCCGAAGCTCCACCAGCCCCAACAAGGGTGTGAAGTTCATCAATAAATAAAATAAGATTATCCGTATTTTCCATTTCAAGCATGATCGTTTTCATGCGTTCCTCAAACTGACCACGATACTTTGTTCCGGCAACAATCGCTGCCAAATCCAATGACAAAATCCGTTTGTTATGCAGCAGCCTTGGAACTGATTTTTCAGTAATTCGCTGTGCTAATCCTTCCACAATGGCAGTTTTTCCAACTCCTGGTTCACCAATGAGAACTGGATTATTTTTTTTCCTTCGTGTCAAAATTTGTGCAACCCGTTCAACTTCATTGACTCTTCCGATAACAGGATCCAGTTTCCCCTTCCATGCCAATTTTGTTAAATCCCTTGAAAAATGATCCAAAGCCGGTGTTTTTGTTTTCGACGATTTTCTTAAAACAGAATGTTCAAAAGATTCTTCCTCAGCTGTATCTTTTTGTAAAAATTCTTTTATGCTCTCATAGTCCAAACTATGGGAGTTCATCACCTCAAAAGCAATCCCCTCCGATTCCCGTAAAATTGCCAGCAATAAATGTTCATCATCTGCAACCGCAACACCCATTGCTGTCGCTTCGTTGTAGGCATTTCTCAGAATGCGCTCTGCTCTGCGCGTTAGTGGTAAATGGCCAAGAGTCATGGTCCCACCGGATGCTTTGATCATATCTTCAACCATGGCACATATTCCATTTACATCACAGTCAAAGATATCAAAAATCTTCATCGAGAGTCCTTTTTTCTCTCGAAGAATTCCCAATAAAAGATGTTCAGAACCAACATAACTATGTCCAAGACGAATAGCCTCTTTCTTGGCATATTTCATAATAGCTTGAACACGCTTTGAAAAATTTTCTTTCACACTATCCGGAAGTTACGGGTTCAACAATCAGGTTTAAAAGTATTCATTAAGTTATTACAAGAAGAGTTCCATTCTCAAGCCGACACCTACGTGACCCAATAGAGGCAACATGCTGATCGTGGGTCGTAATAACCATTGCCTGGTGAAAATCCCGGCAAATTTTGGTAAAAAGTTCCAAAATCCGCTCTGCGTTTCCAGCATCAAGGTTCCCGGTAGGTTCATCAGTTAAAATTATATCTGGTGTGTTGATAAGGGCTCTCAAGACCGCAACCCTGAGCCGTTCCCCCCCGGATAGTTGGGATGGAAAATGATCCATTCGTTCTGTTAGATTGACATATTCAAACAATTCCATTGCCCGACTTTTAGCAGAATGTCCAACTCCCATTAATTCTGCTGGCATTAACACATTCTCCAGTGCTGTGAACTCTGGTAAGAGATGATGAAACTGGAACACAAATCCAATATGACGATTTCTCAACTTTGACAGGGAAGCATCGTCCAAGTAAGCAACATTTTTCCCGCAAATTATTACCGTGCCAGAGTTTGCACTGTCCAGTGTCCCTAGAATGTTTAAAAGTGTGGATTTACCAGATCCAGAGGGTCCCGTAATAGTAACAATTTCCCCCTTGTCAACTGACAGAGAGAGTTTTCTAAGAACAGTGAGCTCCCTGGTCCCATTTTGAAATGACTTTGAAATTTGTTTTGCTTCCAGTATCATTTTTCCATATGTACTGCATCTTTTGGTTGAATCAAAACAGCTCGTTGAGCAGCTAATCCAGAGGATATACTTATCAAAACAACTGCAATGAACGGGACAAGAATTACATCCTGTACAGATAGTATCATGGGCAAATTATCAATAAAATAAATGTCTTTCGGCAAACGAAATAAACCGAGATTTACTTGTATAATCACAACTAAAAAACTCAATCCCAATCCAACTGCAGCACCAATACCGCCAATCATAAATCCCTGTTTTATTAGAATTGACCGAATCATACCAGTCGTAGCTCCAATCGCTCGCAGAATACCGATCTCTCTGATTTTTTGGATGGTAATCAGAACCAGGGTGGAAGTCAAATTAAACGAAGCCACAAGGATAATTAAGCTTAATACCGCAATGGCTCCGATTCGCTCCATCCGCATGGCCTGGAATAAACTCTCATGGATATTCTCCCAACTTTCAATCGTCATGTGAGGAAACCTGTTTAATAACCGTTCCCGGATTACATTAATTTCCGTTTCAGCAGTCAACCGGATATCAATTCCATCAAGTACTTTTTTTCTGGTGAAAAGCAATTTCCCTACAGACAGCGGAACAAAAACCAACCTGTCGTCATAATCCAAAACATTTCCCTGAAAAATCCCCACCACTTTTACCTGTACTTTTCGGGGTAATCCAAACTGCGAAGGGTGATCAATTGGACTCATCAGTTTGACGTAATCCCCTACTGCTAATTGTAATCTGCTTGCAAGCAGTTGACCAATGATAATAGGAAAATCCGATGAGTTTCGTTCAATTTCGTTCACTCCAAGCTGGTAAAAAAAAGAAACCTTATTCATGTTCACCGCTTTTAATGTCGCAATCCTGAGAATATTTCCATCTCCGACAATCAGACCCTTACGCTCCATGAATGGCATATAAGATGAAATGCCAGGTTCGTCAGCCAGCTGTTTTTGTGTATCAATGAAATCCAGAGATGTTCCTGAAAGTCGAAGGTCTCCCTCAAAACCACGGATTTTTTCAGTTACTTTTTTTTCAAAACCATTCAAAACTGCAATGGAAAGTATGAGGGCAAAACATCCAACCGCCATTCCCGTAATAGCAATCAAACCAGTAAATCTGCTTGTACCTACACCTCTCTCTCCAAATAGAAATCGCTTTGCAATGTAGGTCGAGGTATTCATGTCATTCGTATCTAAGTGCTTCTGCAGGTTGTATTTTTGCTGCTTTTATTGTTGGTAATATTGATGCCAGCATGGATGCAGCCAATCCCGCAAAGCCTATGAGACAGGCAACCCATCCATTCATGGCAACTGGGATTCTATCCATGAAATATACATCTTCCGGGATGGAGATTAATTGGAAACGTAACTGCAACCATATCAACAGCAAGGCGACCAAAACTCCGGCTATAGATCCAATTGCTCCTATAACGGTGCCTTCAATAAGGAATACTTTTCGAATTGTGTTAGGCGTAAACCCCAAAGAAGTAAAAATGCCAATCTCACGTATCTTTTCAATTATGATCATTGTCATAGCAGAAACAATATTCACAACCCCAACAAATGCAATGAGTCCAAAAATAAGCAGGATAGGCCAGCGCTGGATTCGAATCCAATCGAATAAAACATGATGTTTATCTTTCCATGACATCACATACCACGGATAATCCAATTCTGCTTCGAGTCGGCGGTATATTGCTCCTGCATATGCAGATTTTTTGAATAGAAGCATAAGTCCGGAAATCTGTTTTTCCATACCAAACAATTGTTGTGCGTCTTTAAGAGATGTATACACAATTGATTGGTCATATTCCAGTAAACCTGAGTGGAATAATCCGGTGATTGTGAATGGTTTTACTCGCTGGCCGGAAGATACACCTGCGATAGATTCCATATCAAAAAGTGCCAACCTGTCCCCAACGTGGAGGGCCATTTTATCAGCGAGACGTTTACCGATTAAAATAGACCCGGAATTCAAACTTAGTGTCCCATCAACGATAATATTTGTCAACCCGAATTTCTTGTCAGGTACAACAAGTCCTTCCACAATCACACCCTCCGCATAAAAGCCCTTTCTCAACAAGGCTGGCTTTTGGATAAAAGGAATGACTGTTTGACCTATAAATGTTCCCAGCAGACTGTCCAAATTCGGGTTTTCTTCCGGGAAGGGTGTGTCCATAAAATGTTGAATTCGTATATGTCCGTCAAACCCGGCAATTTTTTCTGAAATGGTAGTTTCAAACCCCTCAAGAATACTAAGGGTAATAATTAGAGCCGCAATCCCAATTCCTAATCCGGCAATAGCCAGCATCCCAGCGAGTGTAGAAAAACTACCTTTTTGGGGAGAGCGCAGGTGGCGAAAAGCAATAGTTAAGGAAAGATTCATTTTTCAGGAGAAATTCTGTTGCTTTTAGCTAATTAAGTTCAATCCGAAACCGTTTTTAAGGAAGGGAAAAGAATAACGTCTTTGATCCATCTGTTCTCTGTTAAAAGCATTACCAGTCGATCCACTCCCATACCAACTCCTCCAGTTGGAGGCATGCCGTACTCTACAGCCTGCAGAAAATTTTCATCAACGGGATGAGCTTCTTCATCACCGGCAGCATGGAGCTTCTCTTGCGTTTCTAAGCGATCTCTCTGATCAATTGGATCATTCAGTTCAGAAAAAGAATTCGCAAATTCTGCACCGCCAATAAAGAGTTCAAACCGCTCTACAATTTCTGAATTACCATTTCGGTGTATCTTTGCCAAAGGTGAAATCGCTTTGGGATAATCTATTACAAAAGTCGGCTGGATTAAATTGGGTTCAATCATCTTTTTCATCAGTTCATCAAGTAACTGACCGTAGTTTGCCTTCTCTGGTACAGGTATCCCCTGTTCTTTACAAATCTCTCTTATTTGAGCTTCATCACCACTGGTTATATCCTGACCAGTTGCTTCGTTCAACAGAACCAGGAAAGGTTTCCTGATAAAAGGTTTAGAAAGGTCTATCTTAATTCCACCCCAATTAAGCTGAAGAGAACCAACACCTTCGGCAACCGTACGGATCATTTCTTCAACAAAATCCATCATAAATTTATAATCGGCATAGGCCTCGTACCATTCCAGCATTGTAAACTCCGGATTATGATTTCTGTCCATACCTTCATTCCGGAAATTTTTCGATAACTCATATACTTTATCAATCCCGCCAATAATTAACCGCTTTAAATATAATTCATCTGCAATGCGAAGATACAAATCCTGATCCAGAGAATTATGATGAGTAGTAAAGGGACGAGCGTTTGCTCCACCGTACAATGGTTGGAGTACCGGAGTTTCAACCTCCAAAAAGCCCCTGTCATCAAGAAATTTCCTGATCAGCGAAATGATTTTTGCCCTTTTTACAAAAATTCCTTTGATATCGGGGTTCACTATCAAATCCAAATGACGATTACGGTATCTCTGCTCCTTATCAGAAAAAGCATCAAAAATCTCTCCGTCTTTTTCCTTTACAATCGGGAGAGGACGGATGCTCTTTGAAAGAATAATTACCGTTTTGGCATGGATTGATATTTCCCCTGTTTTTGTTTTGAACACATATCCCTCTACTCCAATGTAATCACCCATGTCAAGAAGTTTAAAGTGAGCATAACTCTCTTCTCCTACATCATCCCGGCGGATATAAACCTGGATGCGTCCTTCTCCATCCTGAATGTGACAAAAAGATGCTTTTCCCATTTTTCGAATTGACATAATTCGCCCTGCTATTGTTACATCTTTATTTTCCAGAGAATCAAAATTCTCCCGAATATCCTCACTGTAATGAGATTGCTTAAAAAAATAAGGATAAGGGTTTACTCCGGCATCCCGAAGTTTCTGCAGTTTTTCCATCCTAAATTTTATAATTTGTTTTAAACTGGTATGTTCTTCAGACATGATGTTTTTCTCCTTGAAAAAATGTGCAGGAAATCCTAGTTAACTTTTCCCAATACGCTGTATCAAAAATGCCCTGATAAACGAATCAATATCTCCATCCATCACAGCCTGGACATTGCCTGTTTCTTCCTTCGTCCGATGATCTTTGACCATATTGTAGGGATGAAATACGTACGAACGAATCTGACTCCCCCAGCCAATATCCATTTTTTGATCTTCTAGCTCTTTGGCAGCTTCTTTTTCCTGCTCCAATTTTGCCTGATATAACCGCGCCTTCAGCACTTTCATTGCCTGTGCTTTATTCTTGTGTTGAGATCGTTCATTCTGACATTGAACCACTATCCCTGATGGTAAATGAGTAATCCGGATGGCAGAATCGGTTTTGTTCACATGCTGACCACCTGCGCCACTGGCACGATATGTATCAATCCGCAGGTCTCCCAAGTCAATTTCTATTTCAATTTCTTCATCAGCTGATGGGTACACAAAAACCGATGCAAAGGATGTATGTCTCCGATTGCTGGCATCAAAGGGAGAAATCCTCACCAAACGGTGAACTCCTGCTTCCGCTTTTAACAATCCATAAGCAAATTCACCTTTCACTTCCAGGGTGACGTCTTTTATTCCAGCTTCATCTCCTGGTTGAAAATCGAGTAATGCTGATTTAAATTTTTTCTTCTCAAACCACCTGGTGTACATTCTATAAAGCATTTCTGCCCAATCCTGGCTTTCAGTTCCGCCGGCGCCAGGATGGATTGTCACGATTGCATCCTGCATATCCTGTTCATCACCAAGCATGAGTTGAAGTTCAAGATCTTCCACTATCTTTTCATAGGCAGACAGCTCTTGATCTACTTCCTCCACGGTTGATTCCCCCGCTTCAGCAAATTCTAACAAAACTTCCACATCTCCATGTCTTTGCTCGAGGTTTTTCCAGAGATTAATCTCTTTCTCAAGACTTGCGGTTTTTTTTAGAATAGAAGATGCTCTGGAGTTGTCATTCCAGAAATCAGGAACTAATGCTTTAGACTGAAGTTTCTCCAACTCAATTTCTTTTGAAGCCAGATCAAAGGTACCTCCTAAGTTCAAGGTATTTTGATTCTGCAGAACTAAATCTTTCTTTCAGCTCAAAAATTTCCATAGAAAAATTTACGACTTTGTATTGGTACTGAAAAACCTTGTTTGAAAATCATTTATCTTTATTAAAAACCAAACCTGATGGAAAGGTTCTTAATTGAATGGGGGACTGCCGGAAATAATTCCTACAGGTTATCGCAATAAACACTTGATTTGAGAATTGATGACACTGGATACTTTTACTACGCCAATGTTACCCAGACAAACTCATCTTCCACCAATATTTGATAGTACGGAATGAAATCATTAAATCCTTCCGGTCCTTTGCCATCTTTTACATTATACTGAAAATTATGCCAGGGGCAGACTATAAATTCTCCATCTACAGCAGTCAGAATGATGACATCCAAAGGATTTCTGTAAAAAAGGGAGACGCCAATGAGAACCAGCACAAACACCCCTATCAGCAGAAACAAGGATGATTCCGGAATGTACATTCCGAACATTGCCCAAGTGAGAGCAACTACAAGAATTGTAAATACATTTTCTTTAGCCGGGTAATTGTTAGGATTTACAATGCTACCCATTTTTAAATTCTGAATTAAAACTAATTTCCAATCTCGCAATAAAAAGAAAAAAACTTGTCATTTCCCTAAAGCTTTTACAAATTAGCGTTATTAAGATAATTCATATTAGTTAATTTTAATAACAACATTTAAGAATTAAGACTATTTATTCTGGAATACAATACTGTTTCAGGCTCATATAACCAATAAGGAGAATACATGAAGCAAGCACGATATTTTATTTTTTCCATTCTATTATGCGGGTTCACTCATCTTCAATCCCAGATTACTCACGATATAACAATTGCAGCCTTTGCATTTTCTCCCAGTGATTTATCCATTGAGATTG
>CAJXJG010000026.1 GCA_913054425.1 uncultured Fidelibacterota bacterium | reverse complement strand
TTTGAAAACCCACCTGATCAAAAGCAAATTACAGGTTACAACTCTACCACTTGAAGTGAGTTTGAAGGACATTAAATCAAAATTACCCTCATGAAAACATTAATTGTTTCTCCCACCTACAATGAACGGAAAAATATCTTCCGGTTGGTGGAATCAGTTTTTTCCATTAATTCTGATTTTCACATGCTGATTGTGGACGATAATTCCCCTGATGGTACTGCTGATTTGGTCAAGGAACTTCAAAACCAGTTTCCCAATCTTTATCTTGAGTGCAGGCCCGGAAAAGCTGGTTTGGGAACAGCGTACTGTTTTGGATTTGTGTGGGCATTAGAACGAGATTATGATGCCATAGTGCAGATGGATGCTGATTTATCACATGATCCGAAGGAGATAGCAGTAATGCTTGATTTACTCACGGATTATGATCTTGTCATTGGGAGTCGGTATTGCGATGGCGTTAGTGTTGTGAGGTGGCCCATTCGTCGTTTGATTTTGAGTTATGGGGCTAACCTGTATTCACGAATTATCACGGGGATGCCTATTAAGGATGCAACCGGTGGTTTTAAAGTTTGGAGAAGAATTGTATTGGAATCTATTGAACTTGGGAAAGTACGTTCAAACGGTTATTCTTTTCAGATTGAGATGAATTTTCGTTCCTGGAGAAAAGGGTTTAAGATTATTGAGCATCCGATTATTTTTATTGACCGGACGATTGGAGAATCAAAAATGTCCAGAACAATTATGTATGAGGCAATTTTTATTGTCTGGCGTTTACGAATTTGGAAGCTTTTTGGCTGGAATAAATAGATAACATGTCTGCAATGAAACTTTCTATTTGTATTGTTACGCTAAACGCGGAATCCTCACTAAGGAAATGCTTACGGTCCTTGAAAACTTCCCGGTATCTGTGTGAATCAGAAATAATTGTAGTTGACAATAATTCACATGATCAGACAGTCAACATGCTGGAAAAAGATTTTCCATCTATCCGATTAATCTGTAACAGAAGAAATGAAGGATTTTCAAAGGCTATAAACCAAGCAATCTACGAATCGGGCGGCGAATTAATTTTACTTTTAAATCCGGATACAATTGTGAGGAAAAATACCATTAATGAATTACTGAAGGTTATAAACAATCAACCTGAAGTAGGTATTTGCGGACCAAAAGTACTTAATGAAGATCAATCCTTCCAGAAATCATGCCGGCGTGGTCTTGCAACTCCCTGGAATGTATTCACATATTTTTCAGGACTTTCAAGACTATTTCCCCATCTGTCTTTATTTACGGGATATCATTTGTCGCATATACATGAAGACCAACCATCTGATGTGGATGGTGTTTCCGGGTCCTGTATGTTAATCCGAAGAAAACTGATTAACGAAATTGGCTTTTTTGATGACCAGTATTTCGCATATCAGGAAGATTCAGATTACTGTATCCGTGCTAAGAAAAGGGGATGGAAAATATATTTTGTCCCATCTTCAACCCTGATTCATATACAGGGTACAGGCGGATCAAACACAATTCCTCACCGTTCAATTTATGAGTGGCATCGCTCTTATTTTTTATTTTATAAAAAGCATTATGCAGTGAACTATTTTTCTCTTTTTAATTTCATTTTTTATTTAATAATGATGTTGAAATTGATCAGCACAGAAATTGTGTATACTCTCCGATCATAGGTGAATTATGAGAATTAATTTTATGGTATAATCCTTACAATGGTTTCAAATATAAATATTTATCAATCAATTACGATTATGCTGACATCGTTCATTGTTTCTCTTCTCCTGATATCAGGTGGTCTTCCCATTTCAAAAAAAATTAGATTGCTGGATATACCAAATAGTGAGCCTCACAAATTACATAAGGAGCCTATGCCTTTAATCGGTGGTTTTGTTCTCATTGTCACGCTTACGCTCATAATGTATATTTTCCAATTAAATCAATACAAGGCCTTGGAATCCGTACTCATTGCCGGTTGGGTGATTTTTATATTTGGACTGCTGGATGATTTTAGCAGTCTTACAGTTGCAATGAAACTATTGGGACAGTTATTCGCTTCGATTTTGCTTTTGTACCTTGGAGTACAGATCCGGTTCTTTTCTTCACCGGAATTTTTTTTACACACAGGGACTAACCTCGATTCATGGTTAAATATTATTTTTACAATATCCTGGCTTTTAGTTATTACAAATGCTTTTAATTTTGTTGACAGTATGGATGGACTTGCTATTGGTCTGGTTTCCGTATCGGTAATATTCTTTTTTATAATTACGTTAGTATCTTCTCAAATTTTTCTCCCACAATTCTGTGCTGCAATTTTTGGAATTACTTTAGGTCTATATCTATTCAATTCCTATCCAGCAAAGCTCTTTCTTGGTGATTCCGGGGCACAGACATTTGGTTTCGTGCTTGGTGCGGTTGCAATTATATATAACCCAACGATTGGCAATCAATCATCATCCTGGTTTGTTCCAGTGCTTTTGTTTGCGGTGCCACTTTTTGATCTAAGTTTTGTAATGGTTACAAGAATAAGAAAAGGTAATCCTATAACAAGATCATCAAATGACCACACTTATCATCAATTAATTGCCTTGGGATTCCAAAAGGAGCGATCTATACTGCTGATTCATTGTATATCGTTAGTTTTGTGCTGTATAGGTTATCTATGTTTAAAATTATCCGTGATCATTGCCAATATAATTTTTGTTTTAATCTTAGTTGGTTTTGTTGGACTCTATTTTATTGTGGACAGGAAATATTTAACTGTGGATAACCGATCAAAAAATGTCTAAATATTATCTCGAATTTGAAAAACCAATCCAGGAGATTGATGAAAAAATTCTTGAGCTTCGTTCTGTTAATAACCCTTCTCAAGAGGTAATGGATAAAATTGCCAAACGTGAATCGGAACGTATTAATCTCATGAAAAAGATATTTTCAAATCTTGATAGATGGCAGAAAGTCCAAGTGGCACGTCATCCCAACCGTCCCTATTGCTTGGATTATATTCATAATTGGACGGAAGATTTTTTTGAGTTACACGGGGATAGATATTTTGGAGATGATCCATCACTTGTAACCGGATTTGGTACAATGAATGGACAAACGATTATGTTTATGGGTCAACAGAAGGGTCGCAACACCAATGAAAACCTTTACCGGAATTTCGGTATGATGCGTCCGGAAGGGTATCGAAAAGCTCTCAGAGTGATGAAGTTAGCAGAAAAATTTAATATACCGGTTGTTTCGCTACTGGATACTCCAGGAGCCTATCCCGGTCTGGGAGCTGAAGAAAGAGGACAAGGAGAAGCGATTGCGAGAAACCTATTGGAAATGTCGAAATTGAAAGTTCCAATAATAGCAGTAGTAATCGGAGAAGGCGCTAGTGGCGGAGCGCTCGGAATCGGTATTTGTGACCGAATGTTAATGTTGGAAAATACATGGTTTTCGGTCATTAGCCCTGAAGGCTGCGCTTCCATTTTGTGGAGAGATGCTTCCAAAGCATCTAGCGCTGCCGAGTCACTCCAATTAACTGCTGAAGATCTGAAAAAGATGGGAATTTGTGACAAAATAATTCACGAACCTCCAGGCGGGGCACATAGAAACTGGGAAGAAGCTGCATCCATTCTTAAAGCAGTAATTATAGAAGAATTAAACTTATTAAATGAGCTTCCATCTGATCAATTTTTAAATCGACGACTGAATAAATATGATAAATTGGGAGTATTTTCCGACTCATAATTTATGTATTAAATTACATGCATGTGTTTATTCAGTTATCAGGGACCGTTGAAATGCAGTGTAATAATTAAAATATTCCGAATTTAGGTATGAAGAAGAAAGTATGAATAAAATGAAAAAAACTATTTACAGTAATTTGGTATTATTTATCCTGGTTTCTATAACTCAGGCAGGTGTTTTATCTTATAAAGAGTTGGAAATTGAACATGACCTTGAGAATAGATTTCTTCAGAGTCTGGTTTATCTTATAGGAAAAGATCAGGTATTCCTAGAAGTTGATATTTCTCTTGGTGAGATTAAATCAAATGTGCAAAATGATATCATTGAGCATGAACCTCGCAAACCTCCGCCGGTTACCAATCTTCCGGGATTTTCAAATCCAAATTCACCCCAAGACCCTTTATTTGAATCCGAGGAATTATATGGAATCATCACTCTTGATATCAAAATGGTATTGGATACCAAGGTCAGTAAAAAACTTGAAAATGTTGCCCGAAATTCCATCATAAATCACCCAGTATTTACATCTGTCTCCAATGCAAATCTTGTAGTCCAAAGGTTTGATTTAATTAAAAGGAATCCGGAATCCTTTTCAGGTATCATGGAGAATGTCTTTGACAAATACGATAAATCATTAGCCTATCAGCATTCTCTTGACAGCCTGCGTACATCCGCTGATGATAAAAAGATATCCTTACTTTCTTCAAGATCAGTTTTAGCATATATCAGCGCAGGAATTTTTGCGGTGATTCTATTGCTGGGGATCCTGGTGTTACTGCGGGGAATGAAAAAGGTATCCGACAAGACGAATGAAACACCCGAAATATCAGTTAATATTCCTCCGCCGCCAGCTCCAGCTCAAGAATCCGGAGGAAACCAGCAGATTACCGTATCCATTGATCAGCCAATTGAACTCTTACCGCCATCCGAAGGTAAAACAGAAGAATTGTCGAAACCATACGCACCATTCAAATCTATACAAAATTTATCGAATGATATGATATGGAAAATAGCCCAGGACTTAGAGAAAGAATCGCTGGAAATCCTCATAACAAATTTACCAAAAGAAAAAGCAGTTGCATTACTAAGTCAACTTGATGATGATCAACTCAAACAGGTTTCTTTAAAATTATCAAAAGAAAAATCCTGGTCACGCTCAACTATTGATAAAGTCCGCGATAAAATACTAAAAAAATACAATTCATTGATAAATCCGGAAAATATTCAAATAAAAGGCGCTTCTGATTATGCAGATATTTTGAATTCTAATCCAGCCTATAGCGACCTCCCTGATCGTGTGCTTGCGTTGATTGGCGATAAGAATTCAGCATTACGGGAAGAAATATTCCCTTTCAGTGACCTCGCTAAGGTTGATGACGAAATATTAAAGAATGTTCTTCTGCAAATAAACCGGGATGATATTTCAACGGCTTTATGGCAAAAAGATGAAGAGTTCAGTGAAAAAATATTACACTGCCTCAATCCTGAAACTGCCAAGAACATCCTGAAACGAATCAAGATTTTAGATAATGTGAATTCCAATCAGATTTTTACTTCCGAAAGACGCATAGTCCAAGCAGTAAAACTATATATTCAAGAAGAAAAGGTTAATCCCACCGATGAAAGCAGTTGAATTATTTATAGTATGAATAAACACATAATATTTTCTCTTTTCTTCCTGATCGTTTCATTCAGTTCCGCCAAACCGATTAAATATATGAAACCGGAAGACTTTAACTCATCAAATGAAGCGAAAAAGTATTATTCGCGTACATTAAAAGATTTCGATTCTTTAAACAAAAAAGAATACTTAAATGCTAAAAAGAAAATTGATAAAGAAATTCTGACTTTTGGAAAAGCATTCAGTCGAAGGGATAAAAACGTTATCAAAGAGAGAAACCAAATTTTAACTGATTATTTTCAATTAATAAAAGAAAGAAATAAAGTAAGTGCAGCTCAAAGAAAAGAAATTAATAAAACCCTTAAGAAAAGAAAAAAAGAATTAACAAAAAAATTAAAATTGATATCGCGAATCAGCCGTAAAGAAGCTGATAAACAAATTGAGCCTGTTGTGAAAGAATTCAATAAAAAGTTAAAGGAACAAACGAAACAAAGAAAATCTATCAAGAAAAATTATGAAAAAGAGTTTAAACAAAGGAAAAAAAATTACAAGAAAGAAGTGAAAGATTTAGAAAAAAACAGTAAATATAACATGGGGAATGAGATAAAGCGTGTTCGGGAAAAATATAAGTTACGTTACCTATCAGAAGAGGGAACTTTATTATCACGTCAGGAAACGTTGCGAAAGTCTATCGAGGAAAAAGAAAGAAATCTTCGAGAGCATGGGGTCATGTCCATATTAGAAACGCAAATTCAGGCAGAAAAGGTTCAAATCGCACAAATTGAACAATTGACAAAACATCTCAATAATGAGATTTCCGCTTTTAAACAGAAAAAGCAATTGACAACAAAAGAAATTAAGGAAGCCTATAACTATATATTTGAAGCATCTTCCTTTTTTCGGGATAGAAAATATTACAAGGCAATGGTTTCATGTAAGTTAGCGTTAGAAATAGACCCTGAATTATATTTAGCTGTTGCCCAGCTCGGGTCAGTTTACTATGTACTTGGCTACTACGAACAGGCCAAAGAGTCTTACCTAAAAGCCTTCGAGCTGAATCCAAAAGCGAAAGATATTGAAAATCTTTTAATGGAATTGGACGAAAAGGTTCTTAAAAAACAGAACCCACAAAGTGAGAATAATGAATCGGAGATTTAAAATAAACTTATTTTTAATATTTGCATGCGGGCTGTGGATACAGCTACAGGGTTCGGAAAGTCACAAATCCTATGGAAAGCACTCAATAAAACCTGAACTCTTCCAAGGTGATAAATTTGATTTTGAAAAGCAAAATAAATCATCAAAAAAACCAAAAGATGAGAAAAAGATTATAAATTCGATCTATAATAAATTCAAAAAGGATAGTCTTCGAATTGCAAAGAAATACAGCATTCGTATGGAAAAATTGGAGAAGTATAAAACGAAACAACTTGCGAATATCGAAGAGGGGAAAACCCCAAGGCTCATCCAGGAAATAAACAAGGACAATTTACGTTTAAAGTCTATAGTTCGTGATCTTGTCAATGTACGGAAGCTATTAAAAAGTATAATTTTAAAATTAAATCAAAATCTCACATCCTTGTCAACTGATAAAATTATAGAACGAGAGGAGGTTCAAAATACCATTGAAATTTATAACAATGATTTTAGTGAGATGAACCTCCTTGGCGTGACTGTCATCAATGGTATTAAAGGGGATTCAACATTATCTTCCGCCGTTATGTATGCAAGGATAAGAGCCTTGGAACTTATCATGAAATACGAAAACCTGTATTTGGAGTATAAATTTACAAGCAGCCTAAACAAACTGGATAAATCTTTTAATAAAAGTGCACAGAAAATCAAGAATAAGAATCAACGAAAGGGAATGGATGGAACGGATGATTTGGTGTTAAGAAATATTGTAGCGGACCTGATGAAACTGAAAGTAATTCTTGCTGATTATATCCAAAAACTTAGGCAGGATTTTGACAATTTATCTCCAGATCTGTCTATTCAACGGGAGGAAATTTTAAAATCAATAAATACATATAACAGTGACCATGAAACTATACTGAAAGATCAATTGGTAATTGTCAACGGAATTGAGGGTGATTCGACCCTTTCTGAAGAAGTGATTCTGGCAAGGTTTTCAGCGCTGAATCTCTTACAAAAATATGAATCTCATATTGTCGAAAATGAATATCTTGAAAAGACAATTAATTTGGATAATAAATACGCAGAAATGTTCAAGTTAATCGAAGAAAAATCGAATTTCAGGCTAAAAAAGGTTCATGATGATGAGCTGCTTAAAATCGCTGAAATGAGAGAAAGGCTTACAACAGAAAATTTACCCCTTGAAAAAAAGTCGAAAACATTGCAGGACAGTCTTGATATAATTGCAATTAAATCATTAGCCGAAGATGAAAAATTGGACAGCCTGGTTAATTACCGAAATATCCTGGATAACAAAGAGGAAGAATTATCCAGAAAATTATATGATTATCAGGGTGGTTTTTCACATAAAATTTATAATGATGTGCTAATACTCCTCCATGAATCAGAACGTGCATTCTATAAAGATAGTTTAACAATCGCTAAGGAAAGATGTTTACAGGCTATTGAATTAGCTCCAAATTACCCGGAGAGTTATGTGAGACTTGGATCAATTTATTATTCCAATGGAGAAGTTGACAGTGCCCGGGTCGTGTGGAAAAAGGCTTTGCAATTAGAATCGTCTCATGAAGAATTGAAAAAATTCATGTTTTTGCATGGTTTAAATTAGATTGAATTCCTGTATTTTCTAAAGAGGACAGGCTTTATAAAGTAAAAAAGTTTTCTAGAACTTTCTTACTTGAAAATTACGGGGAGTTTAAATCGGGAGACAGTATTCTCCCGACAGAGTATTAGGAGGCTTTGAAAAACCCTGAAAATAACCCGAGAAATGTCACCCTGAGTTTATCGAAGGGTTCATTCACCCTCGAGATTTCATCATATTTCGATGGACTCAATATGACACTCATTGGTTTTTCATGGCTCTCTATTAAAAATAAAATTTACGGTTATCTATAATTTTAGCTTCTTCTGTTTTTACGTCTAACCAATCCTTATAAGCGGTATTTCTTTTTTGGTTTTGCAATGTATTTCGCAAGCCGTCTTTTTGTATTTTAAATTTTGTTGAGTCGAACCCCTGGACTTCAAGGATTTTAATCAGGGCATATCCACGGGTAGTTTTTATAGGACCCAACAATTCACCAGCCTGTGCATTCAGCAAGGCGCCATTGATAAAATTACCCCTGCCCATAGAAGTGAAGCCCCTGCTTAACGTTTTTTTATCATTTTCGGCATGTTCCAGATTTTCATTCCGGGCAATAAGAGAATCGAAGGGCACTCCCTCATCAACACGTTTTCGAAATTCACCGGCAATGATTTCAGTTTCATTTTTTGTCCGTTTCCGCGTCATTTGTAACTTGATTATATCTTTCACTTCATCGAATGGTTTTGCGCCTGGGGCTAATACGGAATCAACAGTAAATACCGCGAAAAAGTTGTCATTTTCAAGAGGATCTGAAACCTCACCGATGGAGGCATTAAAAATAAATTGAAGTGCGCTCGGCATCATTCCCACTCTTAAAATAAAGACAGATTTTTCACTCACATTTATCATGTCTGTAATCTTCACCTCATGGCTGTCAACGGCAGTGTTAAAGCCAAAGTCTTTTCCATCGTAACTGAATAATCTTGATTTTCCCCGGTATAAGTCCAGGGTGCTGGGCGTGATTTCAATTTTCAACAGGATGTGGGCAGCGAGAACCTGCTCTTTATCATTTTCTGTTTTTTTATCAAGGACGTTAATGACATGATATCCGAAGCTTGAGAGTACCGGCCCAACCAGTTCACCTTTTTCGGCATTAAAAGCTGCATCTTCAAAAGCGGGCACCATTTGTCCTTTTCCAAACCATCCCAGATTACCCCCTTTAGTTGAATCAGGCGTTACGGTATTGCTTGGGTCTTCAGTGTACTCATTCGCTAGCGCGGCGAAATCCTCACCGTTTTGGATTCGTTCTATCAGTTCCGACGCCAGTTCAAAAACTTCGCTGGTATCAGCTGAGGATGGATCCTTTTTCCAGGAAGCCAGGCGGATGTTCCTGTTTTCTGTGCGCTGATAATCATCAATATTTTCATGATAGAATGCCAGGATTTCGTCTTCTGAAGGTTCTAAAAGTTCTTTATCAATAATTCGATCAGTTACATGAATTAAGTCAATGGTATAATTAATATTACGATTGATAAATTCTCTATTTACTTCATCCTCTGTAACTGTTGCTGACGCAAAAATTAGCTGCTGCAATTTGTAACTTGGAATATAGGTTTCCTTCATCCATTGTTCAATGGTGACCCACTCATCACCTTCAGGGTTATTAATTGCTTCATCATATTTCACCGGGTCAAATTGCCCGTTTGTCTGGAAATTCGGGTTGCTTCTTAAAAAGGCGGGGGGATTATTTTTTAGATGGTACAATACCTCTTCATCAGAAGCGGTTAAATCCATCTCTTCAATTGTCTGGCTTACAATGATTTCTTTCACAAGGTCATTCCATACCTGTGCTCGCGCCTGGGTAAGCTGTTGATCCGTAATGGTTTGTCCGCCGGAGCGAATCTGGTCAATGCGATTGCTCACAATTCTTGAGAAGTAACCCGGGTCAATCTTTTCACCATTGACCATGCCAATCGCTGTAGCGGGATTTACCCGACCAAAAATCTGATCAATAATATTTGCTCCGCCAACCAATCCACCGACGGTCATGCTGAGTATAAAGATAGCAAGAAATGCCCAGAGTATAATGTGCATTCTTGTACGCATGGATGTCATTAAAGCCATAAAATTCCTCTAATTAGTTTTACAATAAAACGATTGCGAATTTACTTATACACAACAATTGACGCAATGAACAAGATCAACTCTAATTTAATCTAAATTATTTTCTAATTTAAACCTATATCTATGTTACAACTTTTCACAATATGAGCGCTAAGCTTTCTATTGCCCGGGTGGGAAGATTCATCATCTTTCAGTTACTGCTTCTCATGTTTTTGCCTGCCAGGGAACTCACCCTGGACGCTATTTTCAAGGAGGATCAATTTAAGAGAGCGTCTTTGGGTCATTTTAAATGGGTGCCTGATACTGACAGTTATGCCTTGTTCCTGGATGACAGTTTGACCGGAGATAAATCGCTGTTCCAAATCGATCTTGTAACAGGAGATACAACACGTTTGGTTTCATCGGAGAATTTTATCATCAATGAGGACACGCTTCAGGTCACCAGCTTTTGGTTCAGTCCTGATGGGGATAATCTGCTCCTGCTCACTCGCAAGAGGAAACAATGGCGCCATTCTTTTTTCGGTATCTATTATAACTATTCTATTTTACACAATCAGCTGAAGCCAATAGCGAAAGGGGAGCACCTGAGAAATATCAATTATGCCCCTGACAGCAGGAAAATCGCCTACGTGAAGGAAGACAATAACCTGTATGTATTTGATATTCGCCACATTAAGGAAAAAAAACTCACCCGGGATGGATCTGAAACGATCTTAAACGGATATCGGGGCTGGCTCTATGAAGAAGAATTCGGCTCCTTTAATGGCTACCGCTGGTCTCCTGACAGTAAATATATTCTTTTTTTCCGGGAAGACCAGTCAATGGTAAAAATATTTACTTTCCTGGATGAGACAAAATTATATCCGGAAGTGAAACAGGTGTACTACCCAAAAGCGGGGGAGGAAAACCCAACAGTGCAAACAGGGGTTGTCAGCGTCAGGGGAGGGAGGACCAGCTGGTTGAATTTTGGAGATTATGAGGACATGTATTTTCCAAAGGCGACCTGGTTTGAGGATCAACCGGCAGTTGCACGATTGAATCGAAAGCAGAACCATCTGGAATGGTTTAAATTTGATAAACGATTCAGGAATCAGGAAATAATCATTGAAGATATTGACTCTGCCTGGGTGGATGTGCAGGAAAATCCCCTGTTTTTGACTGATGGTTCCTTCCTGTTTACTTCGGAGAGATCCGGCTATCGCCACATTTTTTACGCGGACAACGACGGAAATAGTATAAATCAAGTAACGAATGGAGAATGGGAAGTAAAGCGACTGGTTGATGTGGACCAGGACTCAGGAAAAATATATTTCATCGCCAACAGGGAATCCATCCTTGATCGTCATTTTTATTCTGTAAACCTGGATGGAAGTGATCTGCTTCAGCTTACATCTGAGCCGGGGTGGCACTCTCCGCGACTCTCACCCACAAAGTCATATTTTATTGATTCATATTCCAGTTCGAAAAACCCCCGGAGAATACTGTTAAAAACAGTACGCGGTGAGACAGTCAGGGTCATAAAGGAAACTGATATGGAGCCTTATCTTGACTATGAATTCACCTATCCTGAATTTTTTGATTTTACTACATCGGACGGGATCACATTAAAAGGAATGATCACACTACCATGGAATTTTGATGAGGATAAAAAATACCCGATTCTCATTCATGGATACGGGCTGGCAGGATCTCAAATGGCGGGTGACTGGTGGGGAGGCAGAAATTACCTCTGGCATCAGTACATGGCGCAGGAGGGATACATCATTGTCAGCATCAATAACCGCCAGACCGGCGGGAGGGGGAAGGCATTTAAGAACCTGGGCTATGGCGATCTTGGAAAATGGCTGATCAATGACCATATTGAGGCAGTAAAATATTTAGGAAGATTCACCTATGCAGACACCAGCAGGGTTGGCGTGTGGGGCTGGAGCGGAGGCGGATATTTCACGGCCCTGGCGCTCACAAAAGGAGCTGATTATTTTACCACCGGAGTTTCCATCGCCCCCGTTACGGACTGGCGTCTGTACGACACTGCCTATACGGAGCGGTATATGGGCCTTTTAAGTGAAAATGAGGCGGGATACGACACTGCCTCCGTGTTAACCTATATTGATCAATTTAAGGGCAAGCTCCTCTTGGTTCACGGCACTGGCGATGATAATGTCCACGCCCAGAATACGCTCTGGCTGATGGATAAATTTATTGAATCCGGCCAGCAGGTGGATATGCTGTTTTATCCCTCCCGCAGTCATGGAATACACCGGGGCAACGCCACCTTACATCTATACACCCGCATGGCTCAATACTTTTTTGAGCATTTGTGACCCCCATCACACTTTCACGCACTTCACATTTCGTTCCTTGATATTTACTCTATTGGTATGTAAACTAAACTGAGTTAGTGGGTCAATTAACCCGCTTTTACAAAGGAAAAGGGTGGCTTATGGTGCGTTTTACCAAAAATAGGGTTTTTCCCCGTCTTTGTCTGACTGCACGGTGGGTGCAGACAAACTGGTAGCTTCGCAATGAAAATGAATCTGTCAAAACTAATGTTTCTTGTTTTCCTGGGTTTTTCCCTAACACTTCCTCTTGCTGCCCAGGAAAATTACTCCCTCAGTTTTGATGGGGTAGATGATTATGTGGATTGCGGTAATGATGATAGTTTCGATTTTGCAACAGGAGACTTTACTGTAGGAGCATGGATAAATCCTGCCAGTGCTAGCCAAAATGCCAGAATCGTTGCAAGAGGCAATACTGGAACTCCTGGCTCATATCAACTAAATATCTATACCAATGGTCGGTTGAGACTGAGTTTTTACGAAGGTGAGGTTTATTCATACAATAACGTAATACAAGCAGAAACGTGGCAGTATCTTGTTCTTACAAGGAATGGTACTACAGTAAAAGGTTATGTGAATTCAGTGGAGGTTATAGATTACTCTAATTCTTCAGACCTTACGAGTGATCAAGTTTTGGTTATTGGTAATGAACCAGGTTCTTCTTCATATTTTAACGGCCTCATCGATGAAGTGTCTATTTGGACTACTGCTTTGTCTGAATCAGAAATCCAATCCATTATGACTAGTCCACCATCAGGAGATGAAACAGATATAGTAGCCCACTACAAATTCAACGCCGGCTCAGACTCCATCCTCTACGACAACTCAGGTAACCAGAACCATGGAACGATTAATGGTGCTGCTTGGGTAGAGAATGTCTACGGCTGCACCGATTCATATGCTGAAAACTACAACTCTGATGCCAACTGGGATGATGGTAGTTGTACTTATCCTGATAATGGTGATTATTCACTTCAATTTGATAGGACTGGTCCCTACAGTGGTGATTGGGTATCTTTTGGTTCTGCAGGGATTGATGACGTTAACCTTAGTACATATACTTTAATGGTGTGGGTGAATTCAAATGGATTTGCTGAGTATCAAGGTATCATCACAAATGGTTCTACTACTAATCAAGCTAACAATTACTCCTATAATCTTCATATTGGGCAGAGAGCAAATGGTGTTGAAGGTCAGTATCAACAATTAATCTTTACTGCAGCAGGTGTTAGTGAGGATAACTATTTATCCTACAACTTGCCTATGAATGAATGGCATCATATTGCAGTTTCTATGAATAATATAGATAAAATAGTCATGATGTATATTGATGGTGATTTAATTATAACAAAGAATTTTCCCGATAGCTCATCAGGAAATGAATATGGTGATTTAGAGTTTGCCAGTTGGAACAATGGGCAGTATACGTTACAAGGTGGATTAGATGAAATTTCAATTTGGAATACTGTATTGACCGAATCAGAAATCCAATCCTATATGGTAGCTCCACCTACAGGTAGCGAGGAGAGCTTAGTAGGCTACTGGAAATTCAACGCAGGCGAAGGCGAAACTCTTTACGACCACTCTGGAAAC
>CAJXJG010000025.1 GCA_913054425.1 uncultured Fidelibacterota bacterium | reverse complement strand
ACATCAATTCCTTCAAGATATTCAGCATGACAATTGGGACAAACCATATTTATTATCCTTATTTACGCTTGGAATTTCTCACATTCGGGAGAGAGAAAGAACTGAAAATTTTCTTTTATATCACACTCCCTACACATGACAGAGCTGAAATCCTAAAAATTTGGTCTTCTTTGGAAAATTCCTCCCCTTTGTTCAAATTTCAAATCCCTTAGAATTGGAGATTTCACATTGATCCTCAGGTAAATGCCTTGCCCAAATCCGCTTGGTGTCCAGTTTACAGACATTTCCCAGCAGTGGAGATCCCTATAGATGGAAAAACCGTGACTGACTATATCCCGGGTTGTTAGATCAAAGCGGGCATTATAATTTACCCGCCAGTATTTTGTGATCTGTATTGAGGAGTTTGTATTCATCCAAAAACTCTTGAGGGGATTATCAGGGTTGGCATTGTTGTAAGAATAACTCAAACTGATTTTTGTGTCCCAGAATTTATTACCACCTGTGAATTTCAACGAGTTGGAACCAGGACTGAAATTATCTAAATCACCAAACTCTTCAGTTGCAGTTGAATCCTCTTTCGGTTCAGCGCTTGATTCATCAACACCCTTGTAGCGCTTCCCTGAAAAACTGAAACCCGTTGAAAACCGGGCATTAATTAGCCGGGGAATAATAAGACCATTTTCATTTTTGTTGAACATATTGATTCTACCAGCATCTGGGCTATAAGTGTAAAAATCATGCGTCATCCTGATATCCAGAGATAATTTTTTCCCAATTTTCGTGCGAATTGATGACTGTAAGTTGGCTAACTGAAATTCCTCCGAAACAAAGTTATAACTGGTGGACATCCTCCAGCTGAACAGATCAATTTTCTTTTCCTCATCTAAAGATTTCACTTTTGCCTGAAAAACATTATTTACAGAAATATTCATGGACTGCCGTTCGGTTTTGGGTGTACCGCCAGCCATGGTTCCGCTGAAACGGTCGTGAAGAATTTCATTCCCGACCGTATCAATTATCGATTGAAAATAACCAAGGTCCATACCGAACAGGGGCTTGGAAAAATCAGGTGTGTAAGAATAACCCACAGAAGGAGTTATTACATGACGGATACTTTTTACTCCTGCAAAATTAATCGGGAAAAGACCATACAACTGGGTCCGGAGACTGAGGCTCAGGGATCCCATGGTTCGGATAGCAAGTCCGGAGCGTTCAATGGATTCCTTTCTGTTCGTCACAGAATCCAGGTAGGCATCGAAGGATTTATTCACCCAGGCGGATTTAATGGAAAGCCGGGGACTGACGGTAATATATCTAAATAATTTCTGAGGTGCATTCAGGGAAAAATTGTGAGTCAGGATTCCATCATACACTGTGCTATCCTCTTCCTCCCAAAAAAATTGAGAAGTGACTGAATCCTGACCGGTTTCAAAATAGGTTCGAAGCTTATTTGTGAAACTGGAGGAATAGTTCCAGGAAATGTTGTGGTACCACTGTTTCTTTAACAACTTTGTAGGAAATAATTGACTTTGACCATGCCGGAATGAGATGGATGGAAGAGTTCCACTATAATGGTTTAATTGATATCCAGCTTGATTAGGTTCCAGATAAAAGGGGTTGGGATTATCAGGAGACGGAGGATCAATTTTCCGCTTTGCCATGAGATCCTGCTTCAGTAAAAAATTGATACTCAATGAATTTTTCCACTTTTTCCATCGTTTTGAGTAGGTTGCTTTTGAAATAGCCTGCTGTTCTAACCGCTGTTTGAGATCAATCCCGGTTTCACGGTTGTAATCACCTTTACTATAATAACTTACATTCGCCCTAAAGGTTTGATCCCTTCTTAACTGATGGTTATGGGACCAACGGAGGATGTAGTCGCTGGTACGTTCCTGATTATACAATTGGGCGATATCCCGTTCCTCTTTCAATAGTCCGGATTTAAAATTTTGCCTGGTCTCAATCTGCAGATTCCCACTGAACCAATACCGTTTTTTATATCTATTGGACACTTTTAAAAAAAATCCCTGTCGATCTGCAAAACTGGTTGTGAGTTTGGTATCCCAGTATTCATTAACCGCCCAGTAGTATCCAAGGCCATCTAAAAACTGCCCGCGGTTTGAAGTCTCGCCGTAGCCAGGCATGAGCCATCCTGAATTCCGGTTGCCGCTTTGATGAGGGAAAATAGCAAACGGAAGCGGAAAAATGGGAATACCTCCTAAGTATAATACAAGCGGGCGGCTGATTATTTTATCATTGTGGATCATTTTCATCTTTTTTCCGCCAAAATGGAAATGCGGAATATCTAAATCACAGGTGGTATATATACTGTTTTTTACATAAAAAATGTCATCATCCTGATTTCGAATTTCCTTTCCGTGGTAAAAACCATCCTTCGTTTTCGTGCGTCCCTTGATTATTTTGCCCCGACGGTTATTTAAGTTGTAAATCATAGTGTCCCCCGTCATGGGCTCCTTGCCGGCTTCTTTCATTGTCGGGCGGGTTACTTTTAACGTTGTATCAAAAGGGCTTTTGGAAAATGCCTTCAAAAGGTTAGTCTGCCAGTTTATATTCAGGAAACCTGCGGACAAATTCATATCGGTATAGTGTATTTCAGCATTGGCGTGTAAATTGGTTATCTCATCCGGAATGTTATACTCAATTTTGTCGGACTTATACACTATAGGAGCATCAATCTTTTTATTTGTTGAGTCGGGAGTAAATGTACCTCTCCCCCCACCTGAAACAAGTATTTGCTTGAGACCTTTTTCCTGTAAGAGAATTGTCATTGTATCTCCGGAAGCCTGGTTTTTCCCCTGGTATAAGGAATCTTCAAATATATGATACAATGTGGTCGCCATCCCTTCAATCCGCATTGAATCCAACTTCCCATCTACAAAAAATCCTTTCAATACCTTGCCAGTTATATCGTCCTTAAAATGAACGGGGTTCCGTGTGGAGGCTGATGCGTTGGTTGTATCTGAGATTTGCCAGCCTGAGTTGGCTGAAACAACATGAGCTCTTGAAGGGATGTACAGGTATTCCAATTCTTCATCCCTGTATCGCAATTCGATTTCACTTCCGGATAATGTGCGCGTATCTGTCTCAACTTGGGGATCCAGGTAAAGGTGAGTAGTCTCTCTTTCCTGGGAATAAACTGCTTTCCCACATATCGCTGTCCTCTCTTCTTCTTGAATGACAACGTGTCCAATTGCCACGTAGGATACAGCGTCGTTTTCAGGGATTTTTTCATAGTGCAGCAGGTCCGCTGTTATGATTTGATTTTTCTGCTTTAACCTTGCATTTCCCTGTGCCTCCCCCCTGTCCCTTTCCGTATAATATTTGAGAGAATCAGAAATAAGATCATAGTCTTTATCCCAAATATGAGTACTCCCGAAAGTTTTGAGAATATCATTAGGCGAATCAAAATGAAGCGAGTCACAGGTTAAAGTCAATTCCCCCTTTATGACCTTCGTTTTACCGGTCATGGTACCCTGCCCGGTTTTTTCCTTGTAGGTGGCACGGTCACAGGTAATAATCAAATCTCTCTTAGTGAATTTAACATCTCCGGTAAGGATCTGAATGGCCTGTCCCTTTACGGTGATGCTTTCCAGTACATCGGCACGGTTCAATCGGAGGCGGTCATCCGCAATCACACAAATTGGTAAGAAAATGCAGATATATTTAAACCAATACATCAGTCTCTATACCGGTCGGGCCAAAAGTTTTTTAATCGTTCTGAAATAAATTTTTCATATCCCTGTTCCGTAGGATGGTAAAAGGAATTCTCAGCGCCATCCGGAAAATAATTCACATCCACAAAATGTTCCGGATGAGCATGCGGATAGTCGTAGTCTTTTCCGTAATCCATTGTTTTCATAAGTCCGGTTGGAGCATTACGTAAATGCAGGGGAACACCAGGAGTTCCCTTCTCTTTTATGTGTCCCAAAGCAGTTTGAATTGCCCTGTTAGACGCATTGGATTTAGGTGCTGCAGATAGATAGGTTGTGACCTGCGCCAGGATAATAGCAGCCTCCGGCATCCCAATCATATGAACTGCCTGGAAACCGGAAACCGCTAAAGTCAGTCCCGGTGGATCAGCATTGCCAATATCTTCGGAAGCCAGAATCACAAGTCTTCTGGCAATGAATTCCGGTTTTTCTCCCCCTTCGATCATTATCGCCAACCAATAGATTGCCGCATCCGGATCACTGCCACGAACCGATTTTATAAAGGCGCTGATGGTGTCATAATGATAATCCCCGGTCTTGTCGTAAAGCTGAGATTTTCTCTGGAGTGCTTCGGAAAGAATTTTTCCTGTAATGGTTCCTTTCCCCGAAATAAGATGCATGGAAACCTCCAGAGTGTTCAGCAATTTTCGGGCATCTCCTCCTGCGGACTGAATCAATTGTCCCCGAATTTTTTGAGATAAATCAACCTGGTTTTTCTGCAATAGAATATCTGTATTAAAAGCATGATCCAAAATTGTTTCAAGGGCAGCGTTCGAAAGCGGATTGAGTACCAAAACCTTACAGCGGGATAAGAGTGGACTGATAATTTCAAATGATGGGTTTTCAGTTGTAGCGCCTATGAGAATGACAGTCCCGTCTTCCACTGCATTTAACAATGTATCCTGCTGTGATTTACTGAAACGATGGATTTCGTCAATGAATAGAATGGTTACTTTCCCCAGATCCTTATTCTTTTCCCCCTGGGTGATTACCTTTCGTAATTCCTTAACCCCGCTGGAAACGGCAGAGAGTTTATGAATGTCTGCTTCCGCTGTTTTCGCGATAATTCGAGCCAAAGTAGTCTTCCCTGAGCCGGGCGGACCCCAGAACATCATGGAAAATGGTTGTTCCTTTTCCATAACCATAGAGAGGATTTTTCCTGCTCCAACCAGATGCTCCTGACCTACGAATTGATTAATATCTCCGGGTCGGATCCTTTCCGCAAGTGGCGGGAGATGCTGATTAAACATGGATTGAGTCTCAGACATATCAACTCAATTTATTTTTTCTCATGATGAAAACAAAGAACAGAAAATTATTTTTTTAAAAATAAAAATTAAGGAGGTTTATCAAAAATAATTTCTATAATTTTAGCGTTGTTATTGAGTGCTGGCCACTGTAGCTCAGCTGGTAGAGCAGTTCATTCGTAATGAACGGGTCAGGGGTTCGAATCCCTTCAGTGGCTCAAACATCAAGAAAAAAATGGAAAAACAATTTACTGAACAAAATTCTCCTTCACAGGTTATTCCACAATTTCAAGTAGAAGGAGTTCAAATTCTTAGAAAAATAACAACTGAATATTCTGAGATTTTCACCCAGGATGCTCTTCGCTTTGTGATCCTGCTGATGAGGAAATTTAATAGAAGAAGAAAAGAACTCCTTGGGAAGCGAATCCAGAGACAGGGGGAACTGGATGAGGGAAAACTTCCTGATTTCCTGGTTGAAACGGAAGAGATTCGTAAGGGGGGTTGGACAGTAGCCCCCTTCCCGGAATTATTAAAATGAACGAAAAAATGACACAGGAAGGTTGAAGAAACCTGTTTAGTAAATTTGAAAAACCATCAAAAAAAAACTGGCCCCGATTACACATCCCCCCGTCTTCCCCAACCCATTTTTCTCCGCAGGGTACGAAAATAATTGGAACCAGGAAACCCGATCATATTAATAGTATAATCCGCCGCTTGAATTTCTACTTTGGAACCGGAATCCAGTTCCTCGAAGATTTGTCCATCCACCGCCAGAGCAATGCCATCGTCATGATCTAAAGCAAAGGAAATTTTTAATACCTGGTCATCCGGAATAACAATTGGCCTTAAGGTCAGGGAATGAGGGCAAATGGGCACCACTACCATCATTCTCATGGTAGGAACAACAATCGGGCCTCCGGCTGCCAGGGAATAAGCAGTGGACCCGGTCGGTGTAGATACAATCAACCCGTCTGCTTTGTAATTGGCGATAACGTGATTATTGGACTGCAATTCATACACCAGCATTCGATGGGACTTCCCTCTATCTATGACCATATCATTCAGGGCAAAAAGAGTACTGGACTTTCCTCCATTGTACACTGTGCTTTTGAGAACCATTCTCGGCTGCACTAAATAATCTCCTGCAGCTACCTGATCCAGTTTTTCAAACATATGCTCCACATTCACTGCTGCAAGGAAACCAAGTTCACCCAGGTGAATCCCCAGAATGGGAACATTTCGATCCCCTACCGCACGTGCAAGGGAAAGCATGGTTCCGTCCCCGCCCAAAGCTAACAGGAAATCAAGTTTAAAAAAATCCTCCGCAGATTCAATCACCTGATATGAAAATGACTTGGGATCCTCCATATTATCCCTAATCCTGGTGGTCAGGTGAACTTCAAGACTTTTTTCCTCTGCCCAGGAAATAATGTCAGGAAGCAATTCCCAGAATGCCGATTTCTCCGTATTCCCCCAAATACAAAATCGCTTAGGAACTTTCATCAAAATCCTCCAGAGAAAATTGTCCCTCGCTTTCTTTCACCAGGGTTTTAATAACCTGTTCTGCCTTGTCCAGCTTTGCCCGACACGCTTCCGCCAGTTTCACTCCTTCCTCAAACAGTTCCAGACTTTTTTCAAGAGATTCTTCACCGGACTCAAGCTGGGTTACAATGTTTCCCAACCGTTGAAAGGCTTCTTCAAATTGAATTGTTTCTTTTTTCTTCGCCATAACAGAAATTAAGGATAAAGGATTATGGAATTAGGAAAAAGTTCAGGGGGAATTTGGACTGTATCCATCGAATGTATCAGGATCCATCCATATCATTTGTTTTCACCGCAGAAAATTTTCCCCGTGCAGTTTGAACCTGGAATGGATCACCTCTGTTAAGCGCATGTGCAGATCGAATAATTTCCCGCTCCGGAACAGTCATGGCAATTGAATATCCCCGTTCCAAAACGTTTTGCGGGTTGAGAACAGTCAGAATTTCCTGAACTCCCTGCAGGTGTGACCGGGACACATTTACCCTATACTGGGCTGATTGAACTAGCTGATGTATAGCAGTTTCAAGCCGGACTCTCCGGTCGGCAACTTTCCGCCCCGGCTGTTGAAATACAGCCCGATCGGTCAGGTGGTCAAGACTTTGCCATTTCTGCTGCAACTGTTTTCCTAAAGCCCGGTTTAGATCAAAAAATATTTGGTCCAGGTTTCCGATTAAATTTTCCCGGGAGGGTGAAACCAGTTCTGCAGCTACAGATGGTGTTGGCGCCCGAACATCTGCAACCAGATCTGAAATTGAGATATCGGTTTCATGCCCCACAGCAGAAATAATGGGAATTGTACAGGCATGAATTGCTCGGGCTACCTTTTCTTCATTGAACGGCCACAGGTCTTCCAGGGAACCCCCTCCACGCCCTACAATGAGTACATCCACATTCTGAAAAGATTGGAATTCCCCGATTGCCTGGACGATTTCCTCCGCCGCATCCGCCCCCTGTACCAGTGTTGGTCGTAAAATCAATTGTACATGGGGCGCCCGCCGGCTAAGTACTTTGATAATATCCTGAATAGCTGCTCCAGAACCTGAAGTAACGATTCCAACTGTTTTGGGGAATGGAGGAATTTCCTGCTTCCACTCCATATCGAACAACCCTTCTGCAGAAAGTTGTTTTTTGAGCGCTTCGTATGCCAGGTATAAGGTGCCAATCCCCGCTGGCTCCATCTGCTGAACTATAAGCTGGTACTGTCCCCGCTGCTCATAAACCGATATTTTCCCCTGAACCACAACCTTCAGCCCGCTTTCCGGCTTGAATCGCAAAAAGCGGTTGTTCCCCCGAAACATGACAGACCGGAGTTCGGAACGGTCATCTTTTAGGGTAAAATACATATGACCTGATCGATGGTGAATAAAGTTTGACATTTCTCCCTCAATCCAAACGGAGGGAAAAGATCCTTCCATCAACTCTTTGATTTGGAATGTCAGTTCACTGACTGATAGAATATGGTAATCTTTATTCACGGGAAACTCTTATTGATTTGAATCCTGCCGCCGGATAAATTCACACCTGAAATCGGATTAATCTGAAATATTCGATAGTGTTGCCAATTATCCGGAACTGAATAAAAATTCAGAACCGAAAAATATCACTCAACAGTATCCAGTTGCTTACCACATTAAAAATGTGGTTCCTGATTATACTTTCTTCTTTTTGTGACGATTAGAACGAAGACGTTTTTTACGCTTATGCGTACTTATTTTCCTCTTCTTTCGTTTTTTCCCGCAGGGCATAATACCTCTATTTCAGTTAATTAATCTTATTATGAATGTCCGTATAGTAGCAACTATCCTGCAAATGATATTTCTATAATGCATTACTTTTTCAGAGATTCATTTACACGTGCTCGCATCTGCTTGGCAGGTTTAAAGGTTGGAACAAACCGTTCCGGCAGGTAGATGGCTTCTCCTGTCCCGGGATTCCTGGCCTTTTTCGGCATACGATGTTTCACGCCAAATGTGCCAAATCCCCTCAGTTCTACCCGTTGATTTTCTGTTAGCGCATTGATGATTGTTGTCATGACCCCATTCATAACAGTTTCAGTCTCTACTTTTGTCAAACCTGTTGCTTCTGATACGACATTCACTATATCCTGTTTTGTCATAGTTTATTTCTCCCACTGCCAGCGATAGGCAGGTGTTACCTGGAACCAGGAGCTGGCTGTTTGTTTTGCATTACCTAATAAATAATCCAGCAATCCGGATCGTTCTTTTTTCGGGTAAATAACTTTTGGTTTTCCCGATATCTCCGCGAGATTCGCGGCGATCTCAATGGCATTTTCAAATGTACCCAATATATCAATCAATCCCAAATGAAGAGCTTGTTCACCTGTAAAAACACTCCCGTCTGCCAGAGGTTCAACTATGCTCTTATCAAGTGATCTTCCCTCAACGACCGCATTCAAAAATTGCCGGTGTAAATCATTAATTACAGATTGGAATACTTCCCTATCTCTTTTGGTAACTTCCCGGGTTGGATTTCCCATGTCTTTTACTTCACCGCTTTTCACTGTTTCAAAACGGAGGCCGATTTTTTTCAAAAGATCTACCGCCACAGGATATTCCAAAATAACACCAATGCTCCCAATGACCGATCCTCGGTTTGCCACGATTTTTTCGCATCCCAGCGCTGTATAATAACCCCCGGAAGCCGCTACAGCCCCCACGGAAGCAATGACAGGCTTTATGCCGCGAAGAGTTTTAACTTTTTCATAAATTTCCTGTGTCGGAGCTACAGATCCCCCTGGACTGTTAATCCTCAACACGATTGCTTTAATATCCTTTCGCTCCGCAAATTCATCCAATTCTTTCACAGCTTTTTTCGATGAAAAAATCGCCCCTTCAATTGAAACGATTCCAACTTTCTCACCCAAATGAAGCTGAGTTCGATCTATCGAAAAAGAAACGATCTGCGCAACGATAAAAAGAAAAAAAACAACCCCGAGGCTGATCCAAACCCAACGATTTACTGATGATTGGTTTTGTAACTTCATCCCTGTTTTATCCATAAAACCAGTTTCTGACCGGGATAAATAAAATCACCATAATCCAATCCATTCCAGCGTCTGATATTCCGGGCCCGGGTATTGTAATTTTCAGCAATATGTCCAAGTGTATCACCCCTTTTTACTATATATACTTTTTTCATATGACCACTGGGTCCTGTTGACTGTCTGGAAGCAAGAGCAGTTTTTGAACCTCGGATGGGGATAGTCAATTTTTTGCCAATTTTTATTTTATGGCGGTTTCTGATCTTATTCACTGCAGCCAAATCATGAATAGAGACACCGTATTTTCTTGAAATAGTCCATAGGCTTTCATTCTTCCTTACTTGATGGACAGTGTACTGGGGAGCAAATCGCTGGTTTTCAGGGAGGGCATTATACTGTGCAGTAAATTTGTCTTTTGTTCCACTGGGTAATTTTAATACATACCCGTTTTCATTTGGAGTAGCTGATTGTCTTAATTCCGGATTATACCTCCGAAGCGATCGCAGTTTAATACCGGCAGCTCGTGCCAAGACTGCAAGATCAGCACTTTTTTCTAGTTTCACTTCGTCATATGAGAATGAAGCTACTTTGGGAATAGTAAATCCATATTCTTTAGGGGAACTCCCAATGATAGCTGCCGAAAGAAAATAAGGGAGATAGTTCCGGGTCTCTTTTGGAAGGGAATGTAATTGCCAGAAATCGGTTGTCTGATGCAAACGGATTGCCCGTTGAATTCTTCCCGATCCGGCATTATAGGCAGACAAAGCCAAATACCAGTTATCAAATTCTTTATACAGGTCTTTCAAAAAGGTGCAGGCAGCATGGGTGGATTTTACTAAATCTCTCCGTTCATCTACATACCAGGTTCGTTCCAGTCCATATTTTTTACCGGTGGCATAAATAAATTGCCACATTCCGGACGCATTGGCTCTTGAGTATGCTTTTGAATTCAACCCGGATTCAATCATAGCAAGAAATATGAGCTCTTCCGGGAGTTCATGTTCTTTCAGTATGGTTTTTATAAGAACCTCATATTCACCATAGCGCGATAACCATATCTTAAACTGTTTTTTCCCCTTTGTTTGAAAAAATTTAATTAATTGATCCACTTTTTTATTTCGAATCAAGGGGATATGCCCATCCCTATCATCAATTACGGTGAATTTTGACAGTCCCATTTCCACTTCCAGAGGTTCGGTAATTTCAGAGATCTCACTTCGCAGTTGTTCAGCAGTGATAGCAATATCTGAAGCCTGGAGGGTCGTAAGACGATGTGTGTAGACATCAATCAAAGACGCTTCATAACGGTTAAATTCCTCCTGATCCTCCGCTGTCATTTCACCCAATTGGTCCGCTTCTGTTAACAGATTAAAAATCCGATCCAAATTGTAAATAACTTCCAAAGTATCGTTATGAACGTCAGCAATGACAGCATCAGAAAGATAGACTTTTATATCTCTCAGTAATTGGGGAAGACGGTTTCCTGTCTCCACAAAATTTTTTCCATTGCCGTTTGGATACCCGTTTACTAGAGAAATTCCGGGAATAATCTGTGACGTTTCCGACTTTAGGCTGTCCTGAATATTTTCTTCGGACTGGACATTCTCCTGGGCAATAAGCAATGTCGCAAAAAGAACGATAATTCCTGTAAGTGATTGATTCAAATGATATTTAGGGTTTTTAAAGATGGTGAAGTTAGGAAGCAATTCTCAAAGTAAAATACTTTTTTCTATTTTGTTCTGTGGAGGTTTAAATGACAACAAATCTTCTCAATATTTTTCCGGAAATATTCTATTTCCCTGCCCCTTGGATTCGTTTTATCAAAAGTGTTGTCCCGCATCCTTTTTTGAAAGGAAGAATTTTTACAGATCCTCCATTATTTCGAACTTCATCAGCACCAACTACAGAATTTTCAGTATAATCTCCTCCCTTTACGAGGATATCCGGTTTCAGTTCCTTGATAAGTTCAAGAGGAGTTCCTTCGGAAAAAATAATCACACCATCTACAACCTGCAAAGCATCAATAATTACTGCACGGTCATTTTCGAGTTGAACAGGCCGTCCTTCCCCTTTTAGGATAAATACGGATGCATCACTGTTCAATCCGATGATAAGTTTAGTTCCAAGAGCCTTTGCTTTCGTCAAATAATCAATATGACCCCGGTGAAGTAGATCAAAACAGCCATTCGTAAAAACAACCGCATGACCGGCGGATTTCCATTCAAGTACCTGCTCCTTCGCTTGTGATTTAGTCCAGACAGCCATCCAGATTCTTTAATGGGCAGACCCTGCATACACGGGGTTTACAGTAAAATTTACCCAAATATTTCAAGCCAGCTCTTTGATCCCTAAATGCGGCTGTAACACCTCAGGGATCTCCACTCTCCCATCTTTCCTTTGGTATGTCTCCAGCAAAGCCACCAGCAATCGGGGTGTTGCCACGCCGGATCCATTCAAGGTATGTACACATTCCACTTTCCGGTTATCCTCTCTTCGATACCGAATATTTCCCCGACGTGCTTGAAAACCCTCAAAGTTACTGCAGGAAGATACTTCCAGCCATTTTTTTTCTCCGGGAGCCCATACTTCCAGATCAAAGCATTTTGCAGAAGCAAAACTCAAATCCGCGGTGCATAATTCCACTACCCGGTACCGCAAACCTAAAGCCTGGAGAACTGACTCGGCTTGAGCGGTAAGAGATTCCAGTTCATCATAGGATGATCCCGGTGTCACGTATTTGACCAATTCTACCTTATTAAATTGATGAAGGCGCAATAATCCATGGGTGTCCTTCCCGTACGATCCTGCCTCGCGGCGGAAACAAGCAGAATATGCTACATACTTAATTGGCAGATCTTCTTCCTCGAGGATTTCATTTCCATGGATTCCGGTAAGCGGGACTTCCGCTGTAGGGATCAGGAACAGGTCATCGACTTCAGTATGGTACATATCTTCTTCAAATTTCGGCAATTGACCGGTTGTGACCATGGCTTCCCTGCGCACAACAAAGGGAGGAAATACCTCCGTGAATCCAAATTGGTCCACGTGCATATCCAACATAAAATTAATCAGCGCTCTTTCAAGTTTCGCTCCTTTCCCTATATAAAGAGGAAAACCGGAGCCTGATATTTTTGCCCCCCGTTCAAAATCAAACAGGTTGAGACTGGCTCCCAATTCCAAATGGGATTTTGGTGTAAAATCGAACCGGTGCTCATCACCCCATTCCCTAATTACCATATTGTCCTCTACATTCTTTCCGATTGGAACAGAATCATGAGGGAGGTTCGGAATTCTCAAAAGCCTGGAATGCAATTGTTCGGCTAAAATTCCAGTCTTATCCTCCAAATCTTTAATCTTCCGGGATACTTTTTTCATAGCCTGGATAGAATCTAATGCATCTTTTCCCGTTCCCTTAGTCTTCCCGATTTTCTCAGAAACCCGATTCCGTTCTGCGCGGAGTTCGTTTAGAGTATTTAACAGAGACCGATAATCATTATCCAGCTTCAGAAGAGAATCAAGATCAATGACCTCTCCTTTGTCCTTTGCTCCTTTTCTAACTTTATCGGGCTGTTCCCGTATAAATGATAGCTGTATCATAAATTTTTCTATTTAAATTAACCATCGAACCTAAAATAATATGTTAGGGATTCCAATAAAACTGATACGAAATTATTACAGCCTGACTGATTATCACACTTTCTTATAAATGGAGTTTGCACAATTATTTCCTTATCATCCACGGTTGGTCTGCCAAAGAAAATGTTCGAAATAGAATTTGACTAACGCTCCGGAGGTGCAGTATATTTCCCGGATTTTTAAACATCGATAATCAAACAAATCTATGAATAAAAAACTGACCCCGCGCTATGTAATTATCGGCCTTGTTCTCCTCTGGGCAGTATATAGTCTTTGGCCAACCGTTCAACTTCTGACACTGTCTGAAGCAGAAGTAGAAACCATGCGGGAAGAAGGTAAATATGGAGCCCTTGAATCTAAGGCCATTAAACAGGGCCTGGACCTAAAGGGAGGCATGTACATTGTTCTGGAAGTGGATCTGCCTGCTCTGATCTCCAATCTTGCGGTAAACCGAAATGAAAAGCTAAACCGGGTATTGGAGGATGTAACTGAAAAAATGGATCAACCGGGAGCAGATTTCTTCGTCCTGCTTACCCAGGCTGTTACTGATCATAAACTTCGTCTTCCCCGATATTACCATGAGTATGGTTCCAGCATTGATGAAATTATTACCAACCTAAAAGCACAAGCGGATGATGCCATAAACCGGGTGCTTGAAATCCTACGGAACCGGATAGATCAGTTTGGCGTGTCCGAACCCACTATCCAAAAACAGGGTGATCATCGGATTATCGTAGAGTTGGCGGGAGTTCAAGATACTGAACGAGCCCGCGCCCTGCTTCAAAGCACCGCTCTCCTGGAATTCTTTCTGGTGAAAGATGCTGAAGTAACAAATGATGTTCTCACACGCATTGACAAAATATTGAAAGGAAGCGATGCCCTGGAAGATATTGTAGAAACTACAGTACCTGAGGATTTCCTGGTTTCTGAAATCGAAGCAGAAACTCCAGTAAGCGATGATAAAATTATATCCGTGAGCGAACTGTTTGGAGAAACCGATGAAAATGAAGCTGACAGCGCAGTTGTAGATCAGCGCCTTTTCGAAGATCGTCCTTTCTCTGCTCTCCTGCGAAATTTTGGAACCGACATCGGTATTCCTGAAAAAAACGTTTACGCCGTGAAAAAAATAATTGCCATGCCGGAAGTACAGGAAAAACTCAAGGCAGGTAACGGACAGTTCCTCCAAAGTAATGAATCTGAGCAAATCACGAACATTGATGGACAGCAAGAAAACATCTTCAGGCTCTATTACCTGGAGAAGGAGCCAGAACTCACCGGTGGTGTTATTGAAGAAGCAA
>CAJXJG010000024.1 GCA_913054425.1 uncultured Fidelibacterota bacterium | reverse complement strand
TGTTCGTTACGGTTTGGGTTTGATTCATAAATCTAATGATTGTATATCCATTTTCGTTAAATTTTGACAGACAGTATTAATAAACCTGCTGCCCCCTGCGCCATCAATAAGCCTGTGATCAAACCCCAGGGAAACCGTCATCATATTTCGTATGCCTATTTCGTCGCGTTCATCAGTCTCAATCACAACCGGTTTTTTCTTAATGGTACCGATACCAAGTATTCCAACATTTGGTTGATTGATAATAGGTGTTCCGGAAATCACATCAAAAACACCGAAATTTGTAATCGTGAATGTCGACCCTTGAAGCTCTTCCGGCGAGATCGCATTTTCTCTCGTTCGTTTGACTAAATCCTGCAGCCTTCGCGCCAGTTGCAAAAAATCGAATCGTTCACATTCCGACAGTACAGGTACCATAAGTCCATCTGAGAGGGCCACAGCAATCCCAATATTCACATTTTTCTTGCGGACGATTGTCGTTCCTTCTAAGGAACTATTCATATCCGGGTTCTTTTGCAGGGCTTGAATGCAGGCAAGCACAATAAAGGGTGTGTAGGTCAAGGAAAATCCTGCTTTCTCTTTAAATTGGTCTCCATTCTCAGAAATATATTTTACGATGTGGGTCATATCCACTTCTGAAAAGACATAAACATGAGCAGAAGTATCCACACTTTTGCGCATGTGCTCAGCAATAAGTTTTCGCATATAGTCCATTTCTATGCGTTCATCAACCAAAGTTTGGGGTTTGACGGTTGATGAAGCTTGTTCTGCTTCCGATGAAACGAATTCTGTTTTACCTTTTCCTCTTGTTTTTATGTAGGCGAAAATATCCTGCTTAGTTACACGGCCTTTTCCTCCCGTTCCTGGTATGGAAACCAATTCTTCCATACTTATTCCTTCTTTTTGTGCAATTTTCTTTACCATCGGTGTGAAAAATTTCTCTTCGCGCTTAGATTTTGGCGGTATTGCTGAATCAGTTCGCGGAGGTCTATCTCCACTCGTCTGATTTACTTCTGACTTTTGCTCTGATTGGTTAGCCCCAGTCGGTGGTGTTTCCTCTTTTTCATATAGTGCATTATCTGTATCTGTCTCTATCCGGGCGATGACCTTACCAACTTCTACTACATCATTAAGGTCAGCTAATATATTTACGATTTTTCCAGCACTGGGTGATGGTATTTCTGAATCCACTTTGTCCGTCCCGATTTCAAGCAAAATTTCATCCATTTCAATGGTATCACCTACCTTTTTTCGCCATTCTAAAATAGTTCCTTCGGTAATGGACTCACCCATTTTTGGCATGATTACATCGACGACCATATTAATACTCCATTAATTCAATTATTGCTGAAGCAACGTCTGCAGTTTGGGGTAATACTTTTTCCTCCAGATACCAATTGTAGGGCACCGGGACATCTGGAGCAGCTACTCTTTTTACAGGTCCGTCCAGGTAGTCAAAAAAATCACCTGATATCATAGCAGCTATCTCCGCTCCGGGACCATTGGTAATATTGTCTTCATAAGCAATCAGGGCTTTCCCTGTTTTTACCAGAGACTCTCCAATAGTATTTTTATCCAGAGGATTAAGAGTGCGCAGATCAATAATCTCCACATCATCATGATTCAACCCTGCCTCCTTTACTGCCTCAATAGATTTCTGTACCATAGCTCCCCAGGTTATAATCGTAAGTTCAGTCCCTGCTTGAACAATGCGTGCTTTCCCAAAAGGTACTAGATAATTTTCATCCGGTTCCGCTGTACTGCAATATCCCTGGCGATACAATCCTTTATGTTCCATGAACATGACCGGATCATCCATACGACAAGCTGATTTCAATAAACCTTTCGCATCCGAAGCAGTAGAAGGATACGCAATATAAATTCCCGGTAAATGCATAAAAAAACCATCAATAGACTGACTATGAAAAAGAGAGCCGTGAATATATCCTCCCACCGGAACACGAATCACAAGTGGGCACGTCCATTCGTTGTTTGAACGATAACGCATGGTGACAACCTCATTGCGGATTTGCGCCATCCCCGTCCAGATATAATCACCAAACTGTATTTCTACTACCGGTTTCCATCCTGTAACAGCCATGCCAACTGCTGTGCCGATGATAGATGATTCGGCTAATGGTGAATTGAACACACGCTCTTTCCCATACTTTTCGGAGAGACCTCTAGTTGCCGTAAAAACTCCTCCTTTGGGATCAGCAATATCCTGACCATAAATTACCATTTTTTCATTATGTTCCATTTCTTCATTTAAAGCATGGTTTATGGCGTCAACCATAACTATCTTATCTGATATATTTTTTTCTTCCTGAGACTTTTCCGGGTTTTTATCGGAATAAACATGATTGAAGGCAGTGATTATATCTGGATGCGGTTGATCTTCAGCCCAGGCAGCATCCTCATCAACCTGCTGCTGAATTTCGGTCTTAATCTTTTCGAGCTCCGTCATATTGATAATACCACCTTCTGTACACTGCTGTTCAAACCGTTTAATCGGATCCTTTTTTAAATCCTTTTCCAGCTCATCCTTCGATCGATATTTCCGCTGATCATCAGATGACGAATGAGGCAGCAAACGTACCACGTGACTTACAATTACTGTTGGCCCTTTGCCCTTTCGAGCCCTCTCTGCGGCTTTTTTGAATGCCTGGCTTGTTTCAAAGAAATCAGTACCATCCACATCGAAACGATCCAGGTTTTGGTATCCAGCTGCCATGTCATAAACAGAACCTCCTGAAATCTGTTCCGAAATATGAACGCTGATTGCATATTTATTATCTTCTACATGGAAAAGAACAGGTAGTTTTTCCCGGCTGGACCAGTTCAAAGCTTCATGAAAATCTCCCTGGCTGACGGTACCTTCACCACATGATACATAAACAATTTCTTTGCTCTTTTCCCATTTACGTGTCATTGCACAGCCTACTGCCTGCAATAATTGAGACCCCGTAGGGCTGGATTGGCTTACTATCCGAAGGTCTTTATGTCCATAATGCTGGGGCATTTGCCGGCCTCCTGAGTTAGGATCATCCCTGCGGGCTAGAAAACTGAGCAGCTGTTCCCGTGGGGTCATGCCCAGGCCGAGGCAAAAGGCTGCATCCCGGTAATAAGGATAAGCCCAATCCTTCCCGGGTATCATCCATTGTACAGCTGCCAATTGAGCGGCTTCATGTCCAGAACATCCAATATGAAAATAACCTTTCCCCTGCTTCAGCATTATAAGCATCTTATTATCCAACTGTCGGGCCAATACCATGGTGCGGTATAGATCCATAAGATCCTTTTTACTTAAATCATTAACTTTTTTCATCAATAAACTGTAATGGAATCAATTAAACTTATTCTGAAAACAAGAAACCAGATGTTGTTTTACATCATCCATATTGATTTTATTTTTAAGCAGATTTTCCATCGATGTTACCCCGTATTCCAATATTCCACAGGGGATTATTCCATCATAATATTGCAAATCCGTGTTCACATTCAGCGCAAAGCCATGCATAGTTACCCACCTTGAGATACGAACTCCCAAAGCTGCAATTTTTTCGTCTCCGACCCAAACGCCAGTCAACCCCTCTTTCCGGAGTGCTTTTAGTCCCCATATATCTAAAGTATCTATTATTACCTGCTCTAAGGAACGCATATACCAACTGATACTTTTTTTGTAATTGTGTAGATCCAAAATGGGGTATCCCACCAGTTGTCCGGGGCCATGATAAGTAATATCTCCACCACGCTCAATATTAAAAATCTGCACGTTTTCCGGGTAATGCTGTAAAAGATGATTTTGATTTGCATTTTTTCCAAAAGTATATACTGGTTCATGCTCTACTAACAAAAGAGTGTCCCGATCATTACCAGCTATTCGTCTAGCTTGAATATTCTTTTGCAAATCCCAGGCATCCTGATAGGAACACATCCCCAAATCCTGAACTTTTATGTTCATTGATGTATGCTGTATCCTTTCGCATCCATAGCGGCCTCCATAACTGCTTCGGAAAGTGTGGGGTGTGCATGCACGGTTGTCGCTAATTCGTCCCAGGTGGTCTCCAGTGTTTTTGCAATGCCCAATTCAGCAATCAATTCGGTGGCTTCTGCACCGATTATATGAGCACCTAATAAATCCCCCAATTCTTGATCAAAAACCAGCTTTACAAAACCGGTGATATCACCGGTTGCCATAGCTTTTCCACTGGCACGGAAATCAAAGCGACCCACCTTGATATTATCACTTTTCTCTCTAGCAACGGCTTCTGTCAAACCAAGGGATGCTACCTGTGGTTGACAATAAGTACAATTTGGAATGTTTGAATAATTTATTGGTTCAATTTCATTCCCTGCAGCATGCTCCACAGCTACATGTCCCTGTGCTGAGGCTACATGTGCCAGCCAGGGCGGACCGGTTACGTCACCAATGGCATAAATGGAAGGAATTGAAGATTGATTATATTCATTTATATTTATAAATCCGTTATCAGTTGTAACTCCAACTTTTTCAAGACCAATGTTTTCGATATTCCCAGCAATACCAACTGCAACCAGAGCAATATCCCCATCCAGAGTTTCAATTTTCCCATTTTGTTCCATGTGCACTTGGACTTTAGTCTTATTGCCTTCAATCTTTTTGACTTTTGTTTCGGTATATAATTTGATGCCTGATTTTTTAAAATTACGGGCTAATTCCTTGGATATGTCCAGGTCCTCCATGGGCAAAATCCTAGGAAGCATTTCTACCAGATGAACCTCTGTTCCATAGGCATTATAAAAATAAGCAAATTCCACTCCAATAGCGCCTGACCCAATGATAATCATTTTTTCCGGAATGCTTTTTAAAACCATTGCCTCCTTATAGGAAATGATACATTCCCCATTTAATTCCATTCCGGGAAACATTCGCGGTCTGCCCCCAGTTGCTAAAATTATTTTCTCAGCACGAATAGTTTCTTTTTCTTTATCATTTTTTACCTCAATAGTGGTTTTAGAGGAAAGACATCCATCTCCAATAATATGGTTGATATTGTTTTTCTTCATTAAAAAAGCAATCCCTTTTGACAGCTTGTCAGCAGCATCACGACTACGAGCAATTGAGCGGGGAAAATCCAATGAATAATCAGAAATATTAATCCCATACTTTTCTGCATTCTTGACATAGTGTACAATTTCAGCATTTTTCAATAATGCTTTTGTAGGAATACAGCCCCAATTTAAACAAATGCCGCCAAGCTTATCTTTCTCAATAATGGCTGTTTTCATTCCGAGTTGAGCTGCCCGGATTGCTGCAACATAACCTCCGGGGCCAGCTCCAAGAATTGCTAAATCATAACTCACCATTCTTAAAAATGTTCCTTGCTGATAATACTTAAAAATTCGGCTCTTGTTTCTGCTGACTTCCTAAACTCACCCAGCATCGCTGATGTTGTGGCAAAACTGTTTTGTTTCTCAACACCGCGCATCTGCATGCATAAATGCCGACCTTCCATCACAACCCCTACGCCAACAGGATTTAAAATTTCCTCTATAGTTTTCGCAATCTGGTTTGTTAATCTTTCCTGGACTTGGAGCCGTTGAGAAAAAACATCTACGATCCGTGGAATTTTTGATAATCCTATGATTTTATTATTCGGTAAATAGCCTACATGGCAGCGGCCAAAAAATGGTATCATATGATGTTCACACATACTGAAAAATTCAATATCACGCACCACGATCATTTCACTGCAATCTTCCTCAAAAATGGCTCCATTTACAATGTCATATACATCTGTACGATATCCCCTCGAGAAAAACTCCCACGATTTCGCTACACGTTCAGGAGTCTTTAAAAGACCTTCCCGGTTCGGATTCTCACCGATCTCCTTCAATAATATTTCTGTTATTTCTTTCAGTTTTTCAAGATCCTTCATAAGCTAACCCTTCTTGATAAGGTGCAATTTCCATTTTCCCTTTCAATAAATATACAACACCGTAAATAATCGGTGTATCTAAAATGGCAATAATTACCTTAAATAAAAAACCATTTTCCAATAATGACGTAAATCTACTCCATTCTATAACTCCGGTAACACATAAAAGGAAAAGTACTGCCGCAGTATCAACAAGCTGGCTTATTATTGTAGACCCATTATTTCTCAGCCAAAGCGCTTTCCCTTTTGTTATTCTCTTCCAGAAATGAAAAATCCGGATGTCAATAAATTGTGCCGTTAAATATGCAGTCATTGATGCAAAAACTGCTGGACCGTATAATCCAAAAACAGTGTGAAAAGTCTCATTTTGAACTGGTGACCATGATGTACTGTTTACTAAATCAGCTACAAAAATTATCCCCATTACAAATAAACTTGAAACTAATCCGGCAATGACTACCTGATCGGCTTTCTTTCTCCCATAAAATTCAGAAATCAGGTCAGTGACCAAAAAGGTAATTGGATAAGGGAGTATCCCCACCGAAATTTCAAAGGTGTATAAACCAAAAGGAGTCCACGTAAAAAACTTCTGAAAAATAAGATTTGAACTGACAAGTGAAGCAATAAATATTCCCGCTAATATTATATAAAACCTGGATTTAAAATTCATTTGGATTGACCTGGCCCATAGTAATCAGTTTTAATTGTGGGGGTCTCCTGTAATCGAATACGATGGAGCGCTGCTCCTTTTAACCTGGAAGCGATTTCATGCCAGATAAAAACAACCAAATTTTCAGATGAAGGCTGTTTATCCTGAAACCATGGTATTGCTTTCTCAATTCGTGAATGATCTAAAATATCAATGATATGGGTGTTCACAATTTCTTTTAATTCTCCGAGGTCTATGATGAACCCCGTATCAGGGTTAATCGTTCCTTTTACAGTAACCTCCAGCACATAATTATGTCCATGTACATTAGCATCAGCGCCAAAAATTTCAAAATTCTTTTCTTCTGACCAATCGTTGTGTCTGTATTGGTGTGCAGCGCAGAAATGGAATGTTTTAGTTAAATAGTGCATAGGATGATATAAATATATTAATCATTTAAAATTACAAAGTAAATAAAAGGGTGCAAATGAGTATGTTAACTGTTTGCTGACGGACAATAATTTAATAATGAACACACACTGCATTGAGGTCTGCGTGCAATACAGACTGCTCTTCCGTGATCTATGATCAAATGAGTAAGCTTAAGCCAATCTTTTTTAGCAAATATCTTCATAATCTCCATTTCAATTTTATGAGCAATTTTTGATTTCGTAAATCCAAGCAGATTCATGATACGTATCATGTGAGTATCGATCACCATTGACGGTAAACCATGGATCTCGCCCAGTACACAATTCGCAGTTTTTCGCCCAACACCCGGAAGGGTTATTAAATCATTCATATTATCCGGAACAGAACCATTATACTCTTCCACTATCTCCAAACTTGATCCCTGGATACTTTTGGCTTTTTGATTATGGTAACCGCAGGAATGAATATCTTTTGCCAGTTCATTCACATCAGCATAAGCAAATGCCTGTGGTGATTGATATTTTTGAAATATTGTTTTTGTCACTTGATTCACACGATGATCTGTGCATTGAGCAGACAATATAGTCGCTACCAACAGCTCATGCGAACTTGAGTAATTGAGGGAACATTTTGCATTCGGATAGGTTTTTTTTAACTGCTTAACTATTTCAGCAGCACGTTGAATCTTTCCGGCTTTACTCTCTTTCATTTACTCTCGATAAAGGTGGATAGATTCTTCACCAGAGATGATTTCGGTAAAATTATGCTGCATCCTGCCGTTTTAAACTTTTCATGATGTGTTTTTTGTACCCGCTTCATATATCCGACGATTTTAATATCGTTTTTTTCTACCGAAATTTGATGTATAAATAACTCATTACCAGTTTCTTCATTGTCAAGATCTACTATAATCAATTGAGTTGAATCAGATATATCTGAACTTTTTTCGGAGAACTCAAATAAAGAATCTAACTCCGTTAATTTGTTGGATACTTTTGCTCCCATTTCAAAATCCTTGATAAATAAACTTACATCCATAATCAAATTAATGCTGGAATCATATCCCAATTAAAGTTGCCGCTAGTATCAATCAGGTTATATTGTTCTCTAATTGCCTCCAATTTCTTTATGAGGAAATCCGTCCTGATTCCTCTCTGAATCCCCCCATATTCCTTCAGCTTTTTCAACGATTTATCCATAAGGCTTTTGGCTCCCTTTAAATTGCCATTTTCCAGATGTACAAAACTGACTGCCATTTGAATGAGTGCCTGTATAAATAACCGGTCTTCTAAATAATAATCTGACCACAACTCCTCCCAATGATCATGCGCTGAAAAATAATCTTTATCCTGATAAGCCTGTAATCCTCTTTGAAAAAGGGCATCAATTTTATCAATATCATCCACTGATTGTTATGGATTCTTTTAATTGATAATGTTTCCCGTTGAATTGTACAGTACAGGCTTGATGCACCGGGTCATGTTCAAAAAAAATAATCCATTCTTCTTCCACAATTTTGGGTAATATTTCTTTTTTTTCCTGAGCCGTAACAGCAGGATGAATATCATAAGCCATGACCCAGGGCAGGGGGATATGAGCAGCCATAGGTATCAAATCCGCCATGTAAATAATTGTGTTTGAACTGTCTCGAATAATGGGATGCATCATCCCGGTGGTATGACCATAAGTAAGATGAACATCAATGCCCGGTAAGAACACGTCCTTTCCATCCACAAATTTTACCATGTTATTTTCCATCAGCACAGACCAATCATCCGCCATAAAACTTCCCTGGTCTTTTTCTGAGGGTGAATTAGCTAATTCCCAATTTTCATTTTGAATCCAATAGGTGGCATTGGGAAATGTGGGGACAATCTTATCTCCATCCAAACGGGTGTTACCGCCAGCATGATCAAAATGAAGGTGTGTACAAAACACATCTGTTATATCCTCAGGAACATAACCGTAACATTTTAAAGATAAATTCAGATTAATGGTTTCTGTATCTATTGCATAAATGTCACTGAACTTTGTTTGCCACTTTTCTCCATTCCCCGTATCAATAATGATTTTTCTATCTGTACTCACCAGCAGGAGTGATCGTGTTACCATTTTAATCCTGTTAAGATCATCAGCCGGGGCTTCTTTTTCCCATAATGGTTTCGGGATTATACCAAACATAGCTCCCCCATCTAAACCGAATGTGCTTGTTACAATGCTGTAAAGATTATATTCTCCGATTTTCATCCGCTGGACTTGACCAGGATTGTTACTGTTTAAAAGCGGATTTTTGATTCAGCACAAAAAAGAGCTGGAAGGAAATCCCGGTCAATCTTGAAAATTCAGAGGGCATTCCTGAAGCAGGGTCCTTGTGAGGAGTGTCACCGTACCGATCCTTATTTTCTTTACTGTTAAAATCCCAATTCAAATCGAAAATTGAAGTAATGGGCATCGAATTAAAATCATGATAATATCCAAGTTCATATCCTAGCTTTTTACCCATCCATCCGCCAAAAAGAAATCCAATCCGTGTACTTGTTTTTCCCATTATTCCTGAAGGAATATACATCCCTCGTAATCCCCACCAACTGGTCATCCCCATGCGCTGTTTTTTCGGATTCTTTTGAGTGAATTTGTAATAGGTAAAATCAATATTATGATTAGGATTGAAACTCCAGGCGACATTTAAGATATCCCATTTATTGTCCTTTGAATACAATAATCTGCTATAATCAATGCCTGTGCCATATACAGGTAAACCAATTCGAAATCCAATATTGCTAATATCGGACGTTGCATACCGAAACCAGGCATATGGAAGAATATTTTCTACTGATAAAGTATATCCATACGATGACATCCCTTTCTCCATGCGGGTCGTACTCACTGTGGGATGGGTTGCGCATCCTACGACCAGAAAAAGGAGTATAATGGAAATACTTCGGTTATTGTGTCTTCTTGTAATCAATTGTATTACTATCAGAAAGCTTTGAAAAACCAATGAATGTCGTCATATTGAATCCGGCAAAATATGATGACATCGCTACGGTGGATAAATAACGCCCCTCCTTCATCGGGCCTGCTCAGGGAAACATTTCTAAAGTTATTTTCAGAGTTTTTCAAAGGTTTCTATCATTAAAATTTATTTCAGATAAATCATTTTTCGGCTGAATACAACCGGTAAATATCCATCAACCTCAGCATTTATAGTAGAAAAATAAATTCCGCTCGAATGGTTCTCTCCACTCCAGATATAATGATACGTTCCGATCTGCAACTCCTCTTGTTCCAATAACCCATTAATAATTCTCCCTGAAGCATCTGAAATGTAGAGACTGATTTTTGCCGGCTGAAGCAGATCAAACCTGATTGCAGTTTCTCCATTGAACGGATTAGGATAGTTTTGGTATAAAACAAAAATCTGGGGAACAATCATATGGTCAGCAGTTGATTTCCCCGCTGCATTTTTTTCTCCAAGAGTTGCAAACCCCACATTTTCCCACGGACCACCGTCCGGGATTCGCCCTTGGTAAGAAACTTTATTGATAAAACACGGTCGGCTTTCAATTACCTCCCAAAGTTCATCCTCATCTCGAGCTTTCAAATGAACCCAGAAAAAGTGTTTTGATTCGTTTCCATATGAAAATGAAGAATCCAAGAATAAAACCTTAAACGATGGCAGCGCTGTAATTTCCCAAACAAGTGAATCAGTGAAAAATATTCCATATTCGTTCACATCTTCAGACCTCCCTGCGATCTCCAAGGACACAGTTCCAAATTCAGGCTGAATTACAAGTTCATTCAACCAGTAATCCTGTTTTTTAAGTGCAGGATATAAAAATATATTATTTGAATCTGAAAGAAAATATTCTCCATCCAAAGTCATAACAACTGAGCCGTTTTCAATCGGGACTAGGGGAATGCTCAACATAAATTCTTCATTAGTGAACAATTCTGCCTGAACCCAGTTATCAGGAACAAATGCTGATACAATATCTCCGGAATCTAATTTCTCAGGGGATGAAATTTTGATGTGCTCATCCCCATTAAGAAGAGAAATTTTTTCATCATGAATCTCGTTGGAATTCAAAACCAATAATAGAATCTCAATTTTATTATCAACAGATTTAGACTGCCCAATTGCAACAACCGGTGGTAATTGGGAAAGATAATCCCTATCCAGATAAAATACTTCGGATAATGTTTCAAAACGATCCTGCAGATAATTTGTTTTTTCTTCGATCAGGTTCTTCCATTCCTCTGGAGTTAGTAAAAATTGGTTGCGATAAAAAGGAGCTGTTCTATAGAGTTCACTGCTGATGTTTTGAACTAATGGTTTCCATATTGATAGATTTTCTATCCAATCAAACCGATCTAAATCCTTCAATATTGTTAATTCAACCCACGGATAAGCCCTGATATTTGCCTTCATCAGTAATTGAATAAATGCTTTTTGGGTCAGTCCCTCTAAATTCAATTCAAGAGATGATATTTCGTGCATCAGAAGTGCAGTTATCAAGTTGTCAATTTCTACAATATTTTCTTCTTCTCCAATTATGGAAAAAATTGGGAGGGATCCATTGACCTGAACAGTACGGCTGAAGGGCGGTGTATTTTTTGAGCTTGTATATGAATTCCCATCAATTTTTTTCGCTTCGATTTTGTAAAAATAACGTTCTGTATTATCAATGGAATTATCGTTATAGCGTGACTGGTCAGACCCAAGTTCTGCAATAATTTTATATTGAGAACCTATCCCTCTTGAACGATATATGATGACCGAATCTGTATCAGCGTCCTTTGGAAGAGTCCAGATTAGCAATATTGAATTTTCGCCGTTGAACAATTCGAGATCTATGGGAACAGCATAATCAGGTGTGTTTTTCTCCCCATTTAACCATGTGAGAGATGCCAGCAATACGGCAAGTAAGAATTGTAGGTTCAAGTTCTTCATGTGAGAGTCCGGCTCAAGGTAAATTTCAAGGCTATTTTGTATAATTGACAAGCATTTTAATTGATAATCACTAATTATTTCTGCAGACAGATTTTCCGTGTAACTGAACCGTTTCCTCCGTCCAAATTTATAAAATAAATTCCCGAAGAAGCACCATTCGCTCTCCATTGGAGCGGGTAATCTCCCTTTGCTTTGGCAGCTGACCAAAGTCTTTCTACCTCTTTGCCAGAGATGTCAAAGATTGTAAGAGTAATCTCGCTTTGTTGGGAAATATTAACATCAAAATAAATTATTGGGTTGAAGGGATTAGGAAAGGGAAGAGAGATTGAGTATTCAATTGGAATTATTGAATTCTGTGACCGATATTCAATCGCAGCCATGACATCAATAATTCCCCAACCATAATTGTTGTTGGGTTCACTTGCTTGATCTGCAGTGTTAATAATAGCGTCTCTGACCTGGGTTGGAGTCCAGTTCGGATGGACTTCCAATAGTAATGCACAGGCTCCCGCAACAAGAGGTGTAGCAAAGGAGGTCCCATCATCAACACCGTAAGAATTTTGGGATGATGATGTCGCAAAGTAAGTTCCTTTTCCTTGAGCACAAACTTCCGGTTTAGTGCGGTCATCTGCAGTCGGTCCCCTGGAACTAAAAGAAGTTATCATTCCGTTTTCATCCACTGCTCCACACGAGATTACATTAAATGCATCTGCAGGGGCAACAATTCCACCTGAACCTGAATTCCCCACTGCAGTTACGACGACCATTCCATTCTCAATAGCCGTATTCACTGCAATTGTTGTTACTGCTGTCATTCCATCTAAATCTTCAAACTCATACCAGTCAATGTATCCCAATGAGGATGAGGCAATGTCCGCTCCTAGACTTTCCCCCCATTCCAAACCAGCGACAAAATAATCTTCTTCGATTGGCTCCTCCAAAGAGGTGTCTTCCGTTTTTGCCAGGAGAAACTCTGCTTCATAAGCAGATCCATATAACTGACCATCTTTCCAACCCCCAAGGACGGAGAGAGTAGATGTGCCGTGGTTATGCTGATTGTCAGGATCTCCTGCTTCATTTTGGGTTTCTCCATCATTGTTAATGAAGTCCCACTCGGCAATTATTTGCTCCTCATGGATAGCTTCGTGATCCTTATAATAGCCGGTATCCAACATAAGGATCCGGACCCCCGTTCCCGTATATCCCTCTCCATGAGCAGCGATGACATTTATCTGGTCAAGTTGATTATAAGAGGGACCATAATTGTTTCCTTCAGATTCTGTGGAAGTTTTTAATAAAGATTTTTGAACAGGTATTTTCCGTTTTCCGCCATAAACCGGATCAATTTTCTTTACAAATGGGAAACCCGATATACTCCTAAGTTGTTCAATGGTCCCTGATACAGAAACAGCATTGAGCCATTTTGATACTGTGCGAATCAAAACACCGGTGGAAGTTATTTTCTCAATATATTCAGTGGGAACCGGGATATCCCTATCATCCACAAGAGAAAAATGGCGTACTTTTGAACGGCGTATTCTTGTCCTGTCATTCAAGTTTTCTAATGCTATTTGAAACGCATTACCAGGTGTACTATCACTTTCTGTTTTATCATTAAAAAATATCCATACGCGGTAAAAACCATCACTTCGCAAACCAGCATTTAAATTGTTTTCATCTAACTGAGGATTTGCTGATAAAAACATTCCAAAGGATAAAATTAAAATTGTTTTACGTGATTTTTCTATCATTCAATAATAAATCTTCCAGAATATTCTCTTGTTGATTATTTAATAAAGGCAATAATAATCTAACTATTGGTTCATTTCAATTCAATGTTATATTCTAAAAGGTTGGCTTAGTCAATATACTTGTTCCTTAATATATTGAGAACATAATTATCGTTACGAAAAGAGTGTACAATTTAAAAATAGACAAAGTATTGGATATCGGCAACAACCTTGAATTAATTATCAAAAATTACAGCAATGCTTTCCCTCATCAAACAAACGTTCAATTTCTGATTTAACTCGCACAGATGCTTTTCCGTCCAATTTATAAAATATTTTTTCCTGATCAGTCTTTTGTGCTTTTTTCATTTCATCAGTTGGATTTAATGCTAACTCAATTCCTGCCTGTAATTCCTCCGGAGTATTGATATGTACAAAAGAATCTTTTAAATACTCACTATTATCAAATCCCAAAAGCGCTTCACCATCTGAGTGTTTTAAACTCTCCTGATCAAGGTTATAAATAACTCCGGACTTCCCTGTTGCTAAAAATTCAGTAATTGCTCCGGAAGCTTCAGATATCAATGTATCTGCAACGAATAATAATGGCAGAATATTATAATCATCTTTTGGTATGATAATTGCGTGAGGGTAATTATTGATTTGATCTTCAAATATTTTATGCTGTTTATGAGATGCATATTTTCCCATCCAAGCATAATGATGAAGCTTGATAATCAAGTTATAATCTTTTGTTGATTCAAAAATCTCATCTTTTAAATCATACAAACAGGTTGGTTTATATGTAGGAGCAAACAAAATCACAGGTTTTTCCGGATCAAGGCCTAATGATTTTAGAATTTCATTTCTATCAAAAACCCCATCAGTAAAATATGGGTCCATTTTCGGATAGCCGACTGTATGCAATTCAGAATTTCCCAAACAACCTGATTCTATTAATGACTTTTTAGATTGCTCTCCTTCAGCAAAAATAATATAGCGATGATCAGCATGTTTTTTTAACTCTCGATACGTGACTGTCTTGGTAAATGTAATTCCATGGTAAACCAGACAAAGTAGAGCATCCTCATGCTTTTTTTCATCCACAACGTCGGGAGCAAATACTATATCAAAGTGTTCATTTTCATCACTGACCCGATGCCCTTCTTGTTCAAATTGTTTTAAATATTTATTTGTTTCGTCTTTATCATAAAAACCAAAAGAT
>CAJXJG010000023.1 GCA_913054425.1 uncultured Fidelibacterota bacterium | reverse complement strand
TTGTTTTCACCTTTGATCAGTTCCAGATTACGGGCATAACTCCAGCCAAGCCCCAGATAAACTTCCGGTTCGATGGCGTTACGTTCTGAAGCTCCAATAAAAGCATCAATGGCTTCTTGATACATGCCATTCTGAAAATGTGCCCACCCTGTTTCAATCAGGGCATCATACTGTTCCGGCGGATTGAAAAGAAATGCATCATCACTGAGTTTTTCACTGCATCCAAACAGGATCAAAACCATAGTGAAGCTTGAGAACAATTTTAATATCTGTCTCATTCTCATTTAATGATTAACATTTTTCTTGTCTGTTGAAAATCTTCGGCTGTAAGCTGATAAAAGTAAATACCAGAGGAAGCCACTCGTCCGGAGTTGTGTTTTCCGCTCCAACGAAATTTATGGTGCCCCCCCAATAGTTGGCCATCGATAATCCGCACAATTTCTCTGCCCATGATGTCATATACAACTAGGGACACATAGCCTTGTCTGGGGAGATCAAAGGAAATATTTGTGACCGGATTGAACGGGTTCGGATAATTTTGATACAGGGTGTATTTTTGAGGTAAAACAAGGTCCTTGTCCAGTTCTCCATGAGGCCCGGAAAGCACTATGAATTGCCCCAGCGAATTAGTCCTTGCGTGTACAGAGTTTTCTATAATTTCAGCTCCGATATGCCTCCATTCTCCTTTATGGAACTGATAAATACTCATTGTCTGATTTGCTTCCTTTAAGAAAAAGGTTACAGTTGCTGACCGGTTCAATTGCTTATCATTCGGTCCGAACATAATTATATCACTCATTGGTTCGAAGCCTTCCGGAAGTGAAACAGAGCGATGAACCGGGATAGTCCCTGCAGCTATCATTAGTGGATTATCCAAACTTTCCCGCGGCAGACTATACTCAGCATTACCCGCAACAATTCGAGAGGCGGAAGCCGGGTCATAGTATTCTACAACAATTGTTAATGAATCAAATTCAAAGAGATTACCACTTTGATCACTTCCTTGATAGGTAAAGTTATAGGTCCCTTCTGTAGATAATTCTTTGGATGTGTGGTAAATTACGAGGTCAGAACCATAGGAAATAAGTTCCGTAAGTGCTACTGAACCCGAATCTCCTGAAGTGACTGAGTATTCCACAACCGCTCCCTCATTTCCAAAGTGATCGAAAACTCGCCGTTGAGATACTACATAAACATCCAGATAATTTTGAATGCCCGGATTCTGATACGCATACAGATCACTGAAATCAGGCAAAGAAACTACGTTTGAAACAGCAAAATCATAGGTTGCTGGCGGTTGAGCATCATCGGTTTTGGCAATCATTAATAACATGAGCTGAACCCCGTCCACTGCGTAATCCAGTGTGTCTTTAAAGGCGAATAACGGGTCAGTTGTCACTGGTAGGGTTCCATAACCGGTTTGATCATCTAACTCAAAATCATACACTTCGTAACCAGGATTCATAAGATCCAAAAAACTACTCTTAAGGATTAACTTTTTCACCTTGAAGCTGGTACCATCATATCCGTTAAATACTAAAGTATCTTCAGCATTTAAATCAGGACTGAGATAATTGACATTTCCGGCGAGATCGAAAGAGTAACCCAGCATGATCAGGTAATTATACGACCACGGCAAAATATCATTTTTGGTATATGGTGAGCCCTTGCCAATAGAAGCATCCCACTTCAATACTGCGGCGGGTTTCCCCGAAGGCGGTGTCTGAAGATCAAACCCTTCAAAGCTGTATCTGCTGTCGTATAGACTGTCAGCCTGAACAGCATCAAGATAACAGGCCATACCGTAATCTGCAAAGATGTCCTTTACATCAGTATCTATTCCCAATGTCACAAGTGCATTACTTACCGCTTTTATCCCAATTGAGTCAGACTGAGCTATGGCTTGAATAATGTCCCATCCGGAACTATCAGCACTATATTTTTCTTGAAGGTAGGAGAGGAACAGGTAAGCATTGTATTTATCAGACCTGCCCTTGAGCGATTGATATCCTGTAGCAATATATGTTAACTGATTTCCACCAGTAATGGAAGGGCTTGTACTTTTACCAAAGAATTTTACGTCACCCACCATCTTTTTCTGAAGTATAGCACTAACGCTCTCAATTATCCAGTTTTCCTGGTCTGGTTGGTTGTGCTCCATTATCATTCGTGTGTATTCGTGAGAAATAGCATTGTAGGTGGCAACCAGGTCATCATCAGTGGAGTTTAAACTCATTGGATCTGCATCCAGGTAGATAATATCTCCATGATTTGAATAGAGGGCATCATCAAGGGTGTCTGCTATGGTGCTGTAACCGTGAACAAAAAGAGAAGATTTAGTATCACTTCGTCCCAGCCCATATTCATCAAGGATGTCAGTAAAAACAAAAATTACTTTACCATTACCATCGGTATCTTTTATACTGGCACCAAGAAAATCCTGGGCCAAACCAGCAATGCCAGCAGAGGAATCTCCCGGTGCTGTTGTTTCAAAGGCTGTCATTATCTGATTCAAGTCTTCTGAACTTATGTTGCTATTCCATTGTTCGGCATCAACATAAATATCACAGTATCCACCGGAAGCACGCAATGCGGCAAAATGAATAGCGGGCGGCGGAGCAAAAGCCTCAAAACTTTGGTTCCAAAAATAGCGGCCGTAGGCTGCTTCCATATCAACCCATCCTGAAATGGTACTATCTGCGTTAACAAATGCTCCAGCGACTGATTGAAACAAAGGAATAATCTTCACACTATCATCAAGACTGGTAATGCCGTCATAAGCCGAAGAAGATACTTTCACAGAGAAGTTGCTGACATATTGAGCAGCACTGTCAACCACAATTTCACCATCAATTACAACCCCACCAAAAGTAAGTTTCTCAGGATATAAAAAATCCACCAAGACCAATTCATCCAAAGTAATTGCGAGTGTGGAATCTGTCACATTGAAGAGTACTTCATTAACCATTGGAGCAGTATTATCCCAGCGATAATTAACTGCAAACAAACTGTCTTCGGTTACCGCCTCATTACCATTATTGTAGGTACCTGCCGAATAAAATGTAAAGGGTTCAACGGTCAAGGTAAGGCCTGCTCTGTTTGGATAATTTTCAAGTAACTCTGCATCCTCCTCACTCAGTTTGATACAAGTGGTATCATAGGATGAGGGGTAATAAACTTTGCCCTGGCTGAATGTAATCAAACTGTCTTCGGAACTATCATAAAAGGCAATCCCTTCTAAATTGCTGTTGCCACTGACTCCTGATTTCTCTGGAATGGGCATCTCATTAAAAAACCCAACCCCCATATTCCAGGGCAATGTCAGGATGTCCGTATAAGCATCATACACTATTTCGGACGATACAATTTGCGGTGGTTGTTTTTCTACATCATCTGAACTTGTTATTATAACAGGGAGATCTATGACCTCGAGGTTACCATTATTGTTTTCATCATAAACGGCATATTCATCAATTGCTAAAAAGAGAGTATCTCCTGTACCCATCTCATTAATTAATATCTCTAGATCTCTTTGATCGGCAAGCATCAGCTGTCGGATCCGTAAAATTATATCTTGGAGCACAAATGGAGTCCCATCAATTCCAGAAAGGTTCATAGAGGAATCTCCAGTGGACAAAGCAATCTTTGAGTAAATTGGAGCAGGATCTGTCACAATTTTACGTTTATTCGTTTCCTTCGATCTAAAAAATATTAATAATTCATTTTCCGCAATGTTATACGTAGCACTGTCAACAAAAAGTGGCAGGGAATCCAAAGTTGTAGTAACTGGTAATGTACTGGTTGCTGAAAGATTATAAAGTGTATCTAGAAAAGCACCTTCAGACAAATTCATAGATAGCGATGAAATATCTAATGTGGTTTCCAGTCTTTTGCTGTCATTCCGGGTCATTAAGATTTCTATTGTATCAGAATCGACAGTCTGAACTATCTGATCAAGACCTTCCAGCATTTTTACGTTTCCAGATCCGTCCAGAAACCCAACCTTAAAAATGTTTATATTGGCTTCAAAGTCAAGGGCACCATTATCATTGCGATCCTCCCCGCTGTTCAGGTTGCCGTCCCCCGGTCCATTTTGAAAGGTCTCATCTTCAGGGATTTGGTCAAACTGGACAGGGCGGTCAAAGAGTAGTGTAAAACGGTTATTGTTGGCATCATAATTAGCCGAAATTAAAACAGGATGAACATCCTGTCCGGAGACTGCAACATCCAGAGTGGTGTGTGCATTAGGTTCATATTGATCCCAGATTCCATTCCCATTTGAATCTGTGAATTCTTCAGAAACCTGGTCAAATTCATTGTCTCCATCAAAATCCACGAAGGGTTCTGCCTCATCATAGACATAATTGTTATTGGAGTCAACAAACGGTTCTTCATCATCCCACACATTATTACCGTTCATATCGGTAAATTCCTCACCCGGGAACCAGCCTTCAATCCCATCAGTGTCAACGAATTCCTCAGCTGGATCCCACATGCCATTGCCATTTGTATCAATAAAACCTTCTGGTGGATCCCAGAGACCGTTTCCATTTTCATCATAGGTGAGGGTTTCCTGATCACAGATGCCATTTTCATTATCATCAGTCCATGGTTCACATTCTGCATTTGGCCCAAAATCACTATCACAAATTTCATTCCCATTATCATCCACAAAATCCCAGACACCATTACCAGCACCCTGGGGTGGGAAACCAAACCCGATGTCCATAAAAGTTTCTACACCATCCCAGATACCATTATTATTGTTATCGTTGAACCCATCACCATCATCCCATTCTCCATTTTCATTAGGGTCTCCAATCACTTCCGTTGAGTCCCAGACACCATTTTCGTTATCATCTGAAAATGGCTCTGCGTCATCCCAGGTACCATTCCCATTTGCATCTGAAAATGGCTCTGCGTCATCCCAAGTACCATTGGCATTGTAATCTATAGTCAGTGTTTCTGCGTCACCCCAAGTACCATCCTCATCTACGTCTATAAAATCTTCCGCATCATCCCACACATTATCACCATCTATATCCGTGAGGGGTTCGGCAGAGTCCCAAATGCCATCCATATCTGTATCTGTGAATTCATCCCCACGGTCCCATTGACCATTACCATTGGCATCATAGTATATGTCTGGTAAATCATAGACTCCATTGCTATTAATGTCCTCATAAGTTTCACCAGCATTCTGGTCCCAGACACCATTCAGTGGAGTGTCGTAAAAATCTTCAGCAGGGTCCCAAGTACCATTACTGTTAGCATCTTCAAAATCTTCTGTTGGATCCCAGATACCGTTTCCATTACCATCAGTAAAAGTTTCCGCACTATCCCATATATGATTATTGTTTACATCAATAAACTCTTCACCAGGGTCCCAGATACCATTAAAATTAAATATGTCCGTAACGGGTTCGCCAGAATCCCATTCACCATCGCCGTCTCTATCAATAACCAACACCTCAGTGGAATCCCATGCATCATTACTATTATTGTCAATTGTTAATGTTTCAGCGGAATTCCAGACACCATTGCCATTTGCATCAATATACACCTCTGTCGAATCCCAATTACCATTACCATTGGTGTCTGTAAAAGGTTCGTGATTGTCCCAAATATCATTGTCGTTTGCATCTTCGTATTCATCGGAGGGATCCCAAATACCGTTAAAGTTTGCATCTGTAAAAATTTCCATTGGTGACCATGTACCGCTACTGTCGGTATCTTCAAAATCTTCCGAATCCCAGATACCATTACCATTGGCATCATCAAATAATACTTCCGCATCATTCCAAACTCCATTGCCATCAATATCAGTAAATTCTTCTGGTGGGTCCCATGTGCCATTACCAATTGCATCAATATACACCTCAGCTGAATCCCAGCCACCGTTACCATTAGCATCTGTGAATTCTTCCCCATGGTCCCATGTGCCATTGCTATTTAGATCGGTAAATTGTTCGACTGTACTGTAAGCGCCATTCCCATCCGTATCGTCAAAAGGTTCAGCATTATCATTTATAAAAGCTCCTTCATTAACAACCAATTGAAGGGAAGACAGATCCATGGACTCAACAGCGTTTACCAGGGTAAGGTCATTTCCCCAAATATCTCTTGTCTTGCCATCCTCTGGATTTGTCCACTGATCAATTATGCCGCTGTAGATCAGCGAGATCTGAAGCTCAGATGAAAGAGAATCCTCAGTTAGAACAGTACCGCCGGAAAACACAACATCAGGATTTGGTCCTCCATTATCGTCATCAAAAGTCATTCGACCCAGAAGAATGTTATCGGTGTGGATACTGTCGGAAAAAGTAATAGTCAGTACGTTGGACCCTGCATCATAACTGGCAGAGGTAATAGTTGTGCTTTGTACAGTAGCTAAAAGTATTATTCCTGCAATGAAAATTCGACTTAGGATGAGCATTGTTCTCTTCATATCACAGACCAATTGCTATGGTAAATTGTTTGACAAACCCTAGCAAACCGTAGTTGGAGACAGCCATATCAACCCGAAAATCGTTCGCTATGGGGGTAATCTGCCCAAGATCTAAACCTATCCCTCCCATAAAGGAAGCTGAATTATGGTTAGAGTATAACCCTCCTCGAAGAAAAAGGATATTCATAAAACCGTATTGCATACCCACATTCAATCGTTCTGAGGAATCATTTGGATGAACCGCATCTATGGCAAGCATTAAATTGTGGCTTGGTAAATCTTCAAGGAAATCGTAAGAAATGCCAATTTGAAACATAAGCGGCATGTGGTAAGCCCTAAAAGATTCCGGTTCTGGAAGGAGATCACCATCATGGTAATCATCAAAAGTGGCGTCTTTCCCATCCTGTTCAAAATCAAGTTCAGGTCCAAAATTTCGAACTGACATCCCAAGTTTTAGAGAATTGAACCCGGTTATATATAATGTCCCGATATCCACAGCCCAGGCACTTGCTTCATAATTATATAGATTAACTGATTCTTTTATCAGTGATAAATTTGCGCCAAATGAAAATCTGTCAGTTAGGGATTGTGCCCAGGAGACACCAAGAGCCAGATCATTCCAGACGAATGATCGACCGGTTCCCTGCTGTTCCAATACAGTAGTTTCTCCAATATCTCCGGTGGAAAGTTGCCGCATATGAACAGCTAGAGTGCCAATTGGTGTTTTCATTCCCCCTGAAAGGCTGATATAATTAATTCCGGCAAACCAGTTTACCTTGGAAAAGAAAATATTTGAACCGCTCATGTAAACAAGCGCAGCAGGATTATAGAATACGGCAGAGGCATCGGTTATTTTTGTCCCGACTACGCTGTTAGCCATTCCCACCACCCGGGCATCAGGGCTGATATCAAGAAAATGAGCTCCGGATGTACCTACTTTCTCAAAGTCCTGTTGGCCGATGACCAGAGAAATTAACAGGGCTGGTATTATTTTAATTATATGTCGTTGCATAGCTATCAGTAAGTCATCGGAAGATTGCGAATTTACCGATATATTTTTCAAGATCCTTAGATGATTGTCCCACGATACTGACATCGGGTGCTTCCACTACATAAATATACATTCCGCTCACCACAGATTGGTTATTTCTGGAGACCAGGTCCCAGTATTCATCGGCGTATCCATTTGTATGTTCAATCACTTTAATGAGATCACCGCTTAAAGAAAAAATGGAAATTTTTGCTACCGGAGGAAGATTGGTGAACTTGATTCGGTCCTCGTATTGTTGCTCCCACTGTGCTGTACCACGGTAGGGATTAGGTACGACCAATACCCTGTCAAGAGAAGGAATATCATCACCGGTTTCATAAAGAGTGCCGGGGAAAACTGGTATGGGCGCATTATCGGCAGATTTTTTATAGTTGCTCAAAGGAGAATATGATGGCAGGAGCTCTTGTCCGGCTTCTGCCGCAGATTTGTAGCCATCATAGGCAGAAACAGCATAATAATATGGAATTCCTTCCAGTGGAGTATCGATAGTGTCACCCCAGGTATTTACACCGCCCTGGTCTTCGAACTGATTTTGTATTGGTGGAAGATCAAGAAGAATCCAGTCTCCATCATTTGTCATGTTGTTCAAAGTATCACCATTTACGTCAACAACCAATACAGGTTCGTCCCGGTTGTCAAAACTGGCAATCATCTCCCAATCCTGAGGATTGTAAGAGGCACGATAAACCTGGTAACCCTCAAAGTCGATTCTTCCCAGATTTGCGTCAAAGGAATACTCAGCTCTTGTGTCCCAGGCTAACCTCACACCACCGCTCATAGGACTGTACGATAAATCTGGCACTGCCGGGGGAATGGGAAGGTTCCAGTGAACATCTTCATCAAACGAATTTGGATTGTAGGGTGAGCCATTTTTACTACCGGAATAATATGCCTTAATTGCATTATCGGAGTTCACTCTTAATCCCTCTAACCCTTTACCGCAGGTTAGGGCGAACACCACTTTTACAGTATCTCCCTCAGGGATATCAAAGGGTCCCGTAGTGAGCAGGAATCGGTAATCAAACTGAGGATAACCTAGTTCCAGAGGGTTATTCAGAAACCGTTTGCCTTGACTGGCTACATGCTGTCCTAGCATATAGTCCAGTTTGTCAGCATCGAGGTCCATCGGGTCGCTTTCCCAGTTCCACCACTGGTGGGAAAACGCACCCATATAATCATTGCCATTTTCCACCGTGTTCATTGGGGCAGGAGTATAGATAATACTTCCGCCAAGGAAACCATCATTTGGTGGAGATTTTTCACGCTCTCCGTAATCATTTGCAGAGGATCCGGGGTTATCCCCGTCATAGATATATGAAAGACTCCTTGGGAATTGATAACCTTTAAGCAGCTGACCATCGACAATGGCGGGTTCGCCAGCGACACGCCCAAGATCATCAACATCTTTCTGCCAGTATAAAGTGTCTCCATCTTCATCAAACAGTACGGCCCATTCATCATAAAAACCGTCCGGTTCAGCACCTCCCGGATTATAGTTGGGGTTTTGTGGAGCATCTTTTAAATATGGAACCCCCCATTCATCATATCCGGTGATACCATCATTGTCAAGATCAAAAGGATCTACCACATCCATTATATCAGTGTCTGTGTTTCCACCGTCCCAGCCTTCATAATCTACCAGGTCATCTATGTGTGGCTCCGTATTATCTGAAGATGAGACATCTATGTCATACCAGTAGGCAACATAGACATCTTCCAGATAGCCGTTCAGTCCGGTGTTTATTATGTAATATTCAAAAGCTATAAAGTCATCGTATTCCGGCAGGCTCCAGGTCAATCCTCGCTGGACAACCTTTAGCCCAAGAGGAGCGTGATTACTTTCAGGGTGGGACTCTAAATCATCATACACTACATAGCTGTCTTCCAGTGATCTTGATTTTGTATTTTCGTTTCCATGGATATCTTTATTTATGACTGCTCCCATTTCACCCGAAAACCCGGAAGTGGGAAGATACTCAACATGGGGATTGTAAAAGTACGTGGTTACAGCCGGCTCCCCACCGATTTTGGTGCCCAACCATAATCCGGCATCATAAAGATAGTTGTTGCCGGAACCTCCTGGCCACTGAGCAGATGGGCGCCCGGTGGATGGTGAATTTGGATCCCCGATGCTGCCATAATTGGTAATTGCTGACCACAAATTATTGGTAGTGTGGTTGAAAAAGGCTTTTTCAGGTCGGGTATCCATAGTTTTATGACTTGAAGGAGGATTTTGTGTTTCGTTTCGGTTTTTACCACAAATATTGTCAACAAGAACAACTTGTGTGATTAACACCAAACCTAATGAAAGTAACAGTGTCTTTTTTCTCACAGCAGTTAAAAACCTATTGTAATACCAATTCTAAAACGACGTTTTTCCTGATAAACTGCAGGGTGCATGTAAGGTCCCCGTTCGGGATTTAGTTTATTCGCATCAATTTTCCCATCATGATCCAGATCCACATTTGACATATATCCAAAGAAATTTTCTTCCCCATCGCCAGAAGTGACTTCCCCATCGCCGTTACTGTCAAATTGTGACATAAGCTGTTGATACTGATGATACCAGTTCAAATCATTGACCTGTCTGAAACGCTGCAGGTCGAAAAGATTGGTGATGTACATAAACAAATTACCGCTGAATTTCCCTAATTTTATCTTATAGCTCAATCGCATATTGGATGTCATGTACCATGGATAGATTTGTGTGTTTTCAACGACAATCCGCCCCTGCTCAGGCTTTGTGTAGCGGGTTCCACTGCCAAAATTGACCGCCATTGCTGCCAGAAAATCTTTGTAGGAAAGATTAATATTAGCATTAAATGTATGACGCTGGTCCCATGCAAGGTATGACTCAAAAGTCGGGACAATATTGCCGGACCATTCGGTGAGATAGCCCTGTCCTACTGTACTGCTTTTTCCTTTAGCGACTGAATAAGTATAATTTAATTCGCCGTAGAATAACCCCGGTGGACGTTTTAACAGGATGAGCTCAAAACCACGGACATTCCCGTAATCGCGGTTGTAGTACGTTGTGTACCAGTCGCTTACTGTCCAGTAGATCGGGCGTGTGTCTGTAAGTCCAAAAATATCTTTATAAAACCCCTTGGCTTCGATCATTGAGAGCGTGGTAAGCTGTTGCCGTACACCAACTTCATAGGAAACAGTCAATTCCGGGTCAAGGTTTGTATAACCGACAATAGGGAATCCGCCACCCATGTTGTAGGTGATATTCCTGAACAGGTATTGCAGAGCTGGACGCTGATAATATCTCCCGTAATTAAAATACAGCATTGCTTTGTCAGTTATGGGATGAGATATGCCAAGTCGCGGTGCGAACACCAGTTTATTTTCTGCTTCTTGAGGATTTTTGATGGGGCGTATTTCACGTCCGTTTTTATCGGTCTCGAGCAGGCTGTGTTCGTATAAACCGGCCGCATCCTTCCAACCCTTATACTGTTCTGGTATTCCATCTTCATCCCAGTCATCGTAATCATCGCTGGTCCAGGTTGGGTCGGTTTCATCATCAGGATATATGGAATTGGGCATAAAATACTCCATACGAATACCCGCATTTACAATGATACCTGGGTATTCCATTTTATTACTTATATACCCTGAAAATTCCCGCGGTTTCACAGTATAATATTCCGCATATCCATATCGATCCGGAGGCCAGAAGTTGGTCAGGTTATAATCTTTTAACTCCAGCCCGGTGGAAAGCTTATGATGAGGTGTAAACTGACTCACAAGCTCAGATTTCATAGTGGTTGTCACCTTTTTATCATAATGATAGTGGTCCCTTGAAAAAGTGTAGGGATGCGCGGAACCAACACCGTAAAAGTCACCGCTGGCATGCTTGAATCCCTCATCCGGAATATCAGCCCATGGCATCCAGAAAAACCTCCGGTCATAATCATCAATAACGCCGTCGCCATTCCAATCCCGCTCAGATTCATCAACATAGTTATTGTGATTTTTATCATGAAACATATCGCTCGGGTCATCGAATCCAGTTAGGGAATTATCCGGATTATAGTTATCAAGAACGCCATTTCCATTTAAGTCTTCATTCCTCTTGTCGCCATCGCCATCGACATCCCAATCGAGGTTTTTGTCATAGATACCATTCCCATTAAGATCAGAATACCACTCTCCGTCATCCCAACGGCTGTTTCCATCAATATCTTCAAAGGGTTCAGTTCCCCAGTAAAGGTCAAGGATCCCATCACCGTCTGTATCTTCATTGAGGCGTTCTATGATGTTTGATTCCAGCATCGTGGTGTATTGAGCGATACGGAGAGTGTAGTAGGTGCGATCGGATAGGGTATGAGTAAAACCGATGTTCCACATCTTGCTCGTTCTATCCCATACCGGTAGGCGGTCAAACATTGAAAACTCTGTAAGGCGTCCATTACGGTCAAGGTCTTCTGAATCAAGAACATTATTGCCATTGATATCTTCACCCTCATCAAGCACACCATTGCCGTTCAAATCTTCAGTATCCAGCTGACCATTACCATACCAGGCATCAATAGCAGATTCGGACTCGAGAATAAAGTTGCCGTTTTCATCTTCGTTAGCCATGTCTCCGTCAGGGGTTATTAGCTGACCGCTAGCGTCATAATCTAGCTCAAACGCTGAGCCTGTCCAGCTTCCGTTATTATCTAGGTCGTTAAAATATTCACCCTCATCCCACTGCCCGTTCCCATTCCAGTCTGCATATGGCTCATAATCGAAATACATATCGAGAACAAGATCCCCGTCAATGTCTTCAGTCTGGAGTCCTTCCTGTGACCACCAACTGCTGTAGAATTCCGGAATTTCTTCATCCTGCATAATACCGTCTGCGATTTCGCCATACTCTCCATCATGAACATTCAGATAATCCGGAATAAATTCTGTAAGCTTATCTTCACTCAATCTGTGGCTCCAGCTATAAGAAAAACCATCATTAAAATTAGAATGAGAATAGAGTCCCGAAAAGCTGAGCTTAATATTATCGGTTATTTTCCAAGAAAGCTTCCCCGTAAAGTTGTTCAGATCGGAGAATTGGTTTTGAAGATAGCCGTAGTTTTCGTTTACCTCACCCGCAACAGAAAAGTAAGCCTTATTCTTCAATAAAGGACCGCTGAGAAAATACTCCATTGCTTTGAAATTGTGAGGATTTTCTCCGGTGATGGCTTCCGAGACTCCATTCGATGTAGAATAGCGAAAATCACCAGCAAAAGTATTTCGCCCCTCACGACCGGTGATACTAATAACGCCGGACTGGGCATTTCCATATTCAGCACCGAATCCCCCTGTAATAATATTGGTTTCGCCTATGGCCATGATGGGAATATCGGAATCGTTCGGATTCCCTGTAAGCGGATCATTCAGCTGAATTCCTTCAAACTGGTAAACAATTTCGGCTGAACGGCCTCCCCTAAAGTGCAGGTTTCCCCCGGCATCTTCGACTGCACCTGCGGTGTATGCCACCGCATCCTCAATAGAGGTTACTGCCATATCTTTCAGATCATCGGAAGTGATTGTTCTGCGACTGTCCGTCTTGTCCATCAGGATTAATTTACGCTCAGCTTCTACCACAATCTCTTCACCTTCAATTATGGTTGAGGTTAAAGAAAAATTTTCGGTAGTTGTTAAATCGCCGAATACTCTCACATTGGTTATTTTCATGGTTGAGTAACCGATCATTTCTGCACGGATATCATATAAGCCGGCGGGAACATTCAGGATTATAAAATATCCATTCTCATCTACAGCGGTACCAATTACGGTCTCCGATATAATTACATTGGCTCCCGGAAGCGGGCTACCGGTTTCTTTATCGGTTACAGTACCAGTTATTTTTCCGGTATCGCCCGCAAATAGAGGTTGTGTAAAAATAAATCCGAGGAATAATGATAATGCGAAATTGATTAGAGGTTTTCCCATCCAGTCACTCCACAATTATTTTAGGTTGGTTTGTTTCTGATAGCAATAGATATAGGTGTTGGATAATGAACACTATTCAAGTATAATATGCATAAAACAGACCCAAAATATCTGTAGAAAATTTGTTATATCCAAATTATTTTTATATGATCCTGACCAAATAGTAACACCTTTAATACAATCAGAAACACAAGGAGGCAGTCCTCTTTTTTTGGGTTTCCAAGTCTGCTAAATTCCTAGTAGGCATAATCATTCACTCAGGTTAGTCTACTAATTTAACGCGCGGTGCTAATTTTAGGGATGCAGGTCAGAGTCCTTTACCTCATTAAATTTGGGGAGATTGTAATGGGGTTTTTGGGTATACCTTTGGAGTGTAAGCATGGTGTTAATGACTGACCTGAAGATAATCAACTGTCTTAACCACCGATCAAATACCGAATCTGACTCCCCGTTTGTCAACATAATACACTCCGCTCTGTCAACCCGGAGGTCGGGGGTTAGAACTTGTCTCTCGTAACGAAATGAAGAGAGATAAACCGGTTAGTTAATTCTGTCCAGCCAGCAGGACATAAGTCAGTCCAATGGAATGCTACTGATATGCAAGGTAAGCCTGTGAGCGCTGGTGTTTACCTCTACCAGATTCAAGCTGGTGAATTTGTACAAACACGGAAAATGGTATTACTAAAGTAAAGAAGATCTGTCAATCGTAATCCGCTGTCTGGCGGATGTAGATGGATGGTGCTGTTGAAGTAGGGCTACAAGTTTATTACTCTGGGTAAATTGAAGAAAGTATAAATACTGCCGGCGAGTTTATTCATTATAAAACCGTAACTAAATCATCTTATCTATCCTAGACCCTAATTCAATTATCCTAAAAAAAACATCCTGATCATTATATTTTAATATGATTTTACGCCCAAATATTTTCCAGATATTGCTTGTCCTTACACCTCTGTGCCTGTTGGCTGAAGTTCAAAAGAAGCAGGTTACTTCTGCCACGGGATTGCAGGCTGTATTGAGCGGCAAGGCAGATTCACTGGAAATTTATCTGCAGCCCGGTGATTATCATCTCTTACCAACCTCAATTACAGACTCTACCTGCGGTAATTGTGAGGAACCCGATCAGTTTGTACCAGCGACAGCGGGGTTGGAAATTTCCGGCAGCTATGTCAGAATAACCGGCCCCGAAGACCGCTCAGCGGTTATCCATACCAATGCAGGATATGGAATTTATTTTAACCACTGCAAAACAGGTATAATTGAAAATATATCTATTACAGGTGGTATCCGTGATCCCGATGGTAATGCAACGGACGCCGCAATTGTGGTCAAGAATAGTGCTGTTACGATTCGAAATAACCATATTTATGCCAATATTGGGGATTCGGCAATTGTTGTTAAAAATATCGTCGGGGTTATGGGCATCTGCGGACGTGAAAACTCTGATTTAATAATAAGAGGTAATGAAATTATTGGTAATTCCTGGGACGGGATCGCTCTTTATAGGGATGCTACCGCAACGATTATTGGTAATCTTATTGACGGCGTGGATAAGGCCAGTTCAAAGGTTGCCGGGGGCGGCCGCGGAGTCGCTGTTGGTATTACCTGG
>CAJXJG010000022.1 GCA_913054425.1 uncultured Fidelibacterota bacterium | reverse complement strand
CAGATGTAGTAGAATTTATTTATAGCTCATCAAATATTGAATATGGAGGAACAAAAGAAATAATTCATTATGATATGGCTACTCATCAGGTTAGTTTGTCAAATGATGTATATTTTTTTTACGAAATGGTGACCCATAAGATTTTTAAAGTTCAATTCTTGGAGTATAGTAATTGGATTGTCCAATTTCAGTTTGAACCTTTAAACTGAATTTAGACCAAAACAATTTTACATTTGATAATGTAGCATTCGCGACATATGCAGCCATTACTATATCATGGTTAGATCCTGATGATTCAAACCCGGAAACCAATCAGCACACTCTTGGAGCTTATGGAGGAACGTACCCGTTTCTCACTCAGTATGGAGGAACTGATCCTACAGCAGTAACTGTTTCTGAGACAGACTATTCAAAAACCGGTTTGGACTTTTCTGCAGATTTGAGTTATGCTACACCATAAAGCAACAATAGTTCAAAAAATATACTACAAAGGCTCTGATTATTCGGAGCCTTTGTGTTTTATGTCAATATAAAATTTGGAAAAAATGTAAATTCACACATGGAGAAACAAAAATTACTACTTATAGGATCGCTGTTTTCCCTTCTTTTGATATGTGGATGTTATAATCCAAAAACCATTATTGATTCTGTCTCCAAGAAGGAAATATCTTCGGGAATTACTATTCATGAGCTTAAACAGCACGTAGTATTACTTGCTGCTGATTCATTAATAGGCAGGAAACCGGGGACAAAAGGCGGGAAGCAGGCGGCCGAGTATATTAAAAATGAAATTTCAAAGCTTGATTTGGAATTATTAGGAAATAACGGGTTTCAGTTTTTTGATGTGATCACATCTGTAAATCTTGGTGAAAATAACAAATTGTCTTTCTCTGGATTTACAGGAACTGTAGGTGAGAATTTCATTCCGTTGGGATTTACAAAAAATGATTCATTGACAGGAGAAGTTGTATTTACCGGATATGGATTTGATATCAAAACCGACAGTTTAGAATGGAATGATTATGACCAATTAAATGTTGAGGATCGTTGGGTTATGATACTCCGGGGTGATCCGGAAGATAACCCCCATGGCGAATTCGCTGAACATAGTTCTCTTAGAAAAAAAGCTTTGGTTGCCCGGGATAAGGGTGCAGCCGGTATCTTATTTGTGTCAGGAGTAACATTTGATGAAAATGACGATTTAATTGAATTGTATTATGATCAGAGCCAGGCCGGGGCCGGGTTGTCTGTTTTGCACATCAAAAGAAGTATGGCTGATGTCCTGCTGGGTGAAAAGAATTATACAATAAAATCACTGGAATCAATTTTAATCAAGGAAAGAATACCCCAGAGTTTTGTAATAAATGAAGTAGTAACGGTTGTTACTGATTTAAATCAAAAGAGAGTCAGAACCCAGAATGTTGTAGCCATGCTGCTGGGCACTGATTCAGTCTTAAAAGAAGAGTTTATTGTTATAGGCGCCCATTATGATCATCTTGGTTTTGGAGGCTTACACTCCGGTTCTCTCAGACCGGATTCCTTAGCAATCCACAACGGTGCCGATGATAATGCTTCCGGTGTAGCGTCTATTATTGAAATTATGGGGAAACTGAGTTTCAACCGGCAATACGTGAAACGAAGTATTCTTTTCATCGCCTTTGGAGCGGAAGAATTAGGACTGATAGGCTCAAAATATTTCACAAAGAATTCTTTGATAGATTTAGATAAAATTACAATTATGATTAATTTGGATATGGTTGGTCGTATGAATCCTGATACAAAATCTCTGACAGTTGGAGGCACAGGAACGGGTGTTGGATTAAGTGATTTTTTAAAAACTAATTCACAAAACAGCGATTTGAACCTAATCTTTTCATCAGAAGGTTATGGTCCATCGGATCATTCTTCATTTTATGTGGAAGATATCCCTGTCCTATTTTTCTTTTCGGGGTCTCATCAGGATTATCATACACCGGAAGATGACAGTGATAAAATCAACTATGCAGGATTAAAAAATATTTCTGAAATTGTTTATGGTGTGGTTGTTGGTGTAGCAAACCGTTCAGACAATTTTGTTTTTCAGGAAGCAGGTCCAAAAGAGCAGTCCGGAGGTCGGAGACGATTTAAAGTTACCCTGGGAATTTTTCCGGATTATACGTATCATGAATCTCCCGGGCTCAGGGTTGATGGTGTATTAGATGGTCGTCCTGCAAAAAAAGCGGGAATGAAGAAAGGGGATATTATTACAGCAATAGATGATGAAATTGTTGGAGATATTTATGATTACATGTATCGCCTGGAAAAATTAGATATTGGGGAAACAGTCAGCGTAGAAGTAAGGCGGGATGGGAAAAAAATAATTTTGTCTGTTTCATTCTAAGGTAATTTTGAAACTTCATTTTCTATATATTTTTCCTTAATCTAAATGGTCCACAGTATAAATCAATTTCTACGAACAGTCAGAGTTTTATATGGGTTAATCAAGAAAGAAAACTCACATCAAAAACAAATGCATTTTTCAATGAATTTGTTCCATACAGCGAACCAAGGTAATTTTTTTTAGAAATTAGGACCGGTATGTGTACCAGTGATTTTGGATGTGAGGAATGTAAATGCATCTTCAACGGAATCACATATTGTGAATAAATCTAAATCTTTTTTTGAGATAGTTCCCGCTTTCAAAAGGTAATCCCAGTTAACGACGTTTTCCCAAAACTCTTTACCGTAGAGGACGATAGGAATGGATTTTTTTATTTTTTTGGTCTGGATAAGAGTAAGAATTTCCATTAATTCATCCAGCGTTCCAAATCCTCCAGGGAAAACAACTAATGCTTTTGCGAGGTATGCCATCCAGAATTTTCGCATAAAAAAATAATGGAATTCCAAGGATAAATCCGGAGTAATCCATTGATTGCCAGATTGTTCATGAGGCACAGTAATATTTAAACCGAGGGTCATCCCTTTTGCATCGGAAGCTCCCCGGTTGGCTGCTTCCATAATTCCGGGACCACCACCTGATGTGATGATATATCGATGTTTAGAATTTTTTCTTTTTTTACTCCAGTAGGTTAATTTTTTTGCTAAGGATCTCGAGTCTTCATAATATTGACTCATGGTTAAATTGTGTTCCAGTTTATTCCGAATTTGCTTGGAGGATGATTTGGACGCATTTTTTAAAGCTTGTTCCGCCTTCTGTTTTGAAACCAATCGTGCTGAACCAAAAAAAACAATGGTGTCCTCGATATGATTTCGTGAAAACCGTTGACGGGGACCAAGATATTCAGACAGAATACGAAGTGACCTCGCCTCAGGACTGGTATAAAATCCTGCATCGGAATAAAAGTGTTCTTTTGATTTTTTATCGTACATTATTTTCTCCTTTGAAAAACACAATCTAAGATTAAATCAGTTAATAGTTGGATAAAAATTGGTATTCCACTATTTGATTATCTCCCCTACCCTTCTTATTTTCCAAGGAATGAAACATTTCCTTTTAGTAGTCTTGATTTTATTATCAGGGTGCTCACCACCATCATCGAGTTCAGTAGATACCCCCACCCAACCGGACTTACCACAAGGGCATGAAAGTGATTACACTGTCTGGAAATTTTTAGAAAAATATCCCTCAGAAAAACTGGTTTTAGAGATGCTGGGACCTCCGGATTCTGTCTGGACAGATGAGAAGATGGAATTCAAGATGTTGTATTATTTTCTGCCGGAGTTACAGGATTATAATTCTGTTGAAATTGATTTAACTACAGGGAAAACTGCAGGTTTTGAATGGGATTGAGGATTCGTTGTTGAAACAGCTAACCTCCCTGAGATATTCTATATAATGAAAAATGTCGAATAATTCTATTATAATTGCACCATCCATACTCTCAGCAGATTTTTCCCGCCTATATTCTGCTTTGGAAATCTGTGAAAAAGGAGGAGCTGAATATATCCATATTGATGTAATGGATAACCACTTTGTACCAAATCTAACCATTGGTCCAGTAGTGGTTAAATCGATTCGTCACCTGACAAAAAGTTTTTTTGATGTGCATTTGATGGTTGAGAGACCGGAAGATTTAATCATACCATTTGCAGATGCGGGAGCAGATGGGATTACATTTCACATTGAGGCAGCTCAGAATCCTGGACGGGTCATTGATTTAATCCGGTCAGCAAATAAACAAATTGGAATTTCATTAAAACCGCGGACTCCTTTTTCCAGGATTGAACCCTATTTGGATCAGATTGATTTACTGCTTATCATGAGCGTGGAGCCTGGATTTGGCGGACAGGAATATATCCCTGGTTCCACTAAAAAGATCAAAGAGATCCACCAGAGATTGATAGAATTAGGTCTTAGAGATAGAATAATTATGGAAGTAGATGGTGGAATTAAATTGATAAATGCTGAAGAAGTAACGAAAGCAGGAGCGGAAATATTGGTGGCAGGATCAGAAATTTTTCAATCTGAAAATCCGGTACAAACAATTCAGAAATTTAAGACATTAGGTGTGACATGAGAACATTTCGGGAATTATCAACATTTAACGATTGGTTGAAAAAGGAAAAAGACCTGTTCACCGTCAATGTAATTAAGGGAATGATAATGGACGGTGTCAGAAAGGCGAACTCCGGGCATACCGGAGGACCAATGTCATCAGCAGATTTTGTCTATATTTTATTTACTGAATTCTTAAAACAGGATCCCCATGACCCTGATTGGATTGCCAGGGACAGGTTTGTACTCTCTGCGGGACACGAATCAATGCTCTTGTATGTCTTGTTATTTTTATCAGGGAGATTGAACCTGGATGACTTGAAAGAATTTCGTCAGTTACACAGCAAAACACCAGGCCATCCGGAAGTGGAGATTCCGGGTGTGGATGCCACAACGGGACCTCTTGGACAAGGTGTTGGCATGGCAACCGGCATGGCGCTTGCGGAAATAATCCTAGATAATCTTTTTAATAAAATTGGATTTAATCATCTTAACCATTTCACATATGTCCTGGCAAGTGATGGTGATCTCCAGGAACCGGTGACATTTGGCGCCGCTGCGTTAGCAGCACATTGGAGGTTGGCAAAACTGATCATGTTTTATGATTCCAACAAAGCTCAGATTTCCGGGCAAACTAACCGATCTGAATCAACGGATATTGCAACCGTATTTGAGGGATTGTGCTGGCATGTTCAAACGATTGACGGCCACGATCACCAAGCTATACGGGAGGCAATCCAAAAAGCTCAGATCATTGATCGGCCCAGCATTATTATCGGGCAGACTGTCATGGCAAAAGGAACAGCCTCTATGGAAGGGGACCATAATACCCATGGGTCACCTCTTCCTCAGGATGAAATTGATGCATCGAAAAAATTGCTGGGGCTTCCTCCAGAATCATTTTTTATCCCGGATAAAGTTAAAAAGTATTTTCAGAGAGGATTTTCGGATTTAGGAGATCAAGTGAAAGATTGGAAAAAATCATTGGAAAATGCCCGAAAAGATGGAGATTTTGATCAATTATGGACTCAGGTAATAGAGGAAATTCTCCCTGAATTAGACTTTCCTGAATTTGATAAAGGTGTTTTCTTGGCAACACGAAAAGCTTTTGGGGCCACCCTGGAAAAATTTGCGGAACAGCTTCCAAATATTATAGGGGGCTCTGCAGATCTTGAGCCGTCCAATTATACAGGTGGTTTTGCAAAACAATATGGAGATTTCCAGAAAGATAATCGTTTTGGGCGAAATCTTGCATTTGGAGTGAGAGAATTTCCCATGGCTACAATTCTAAATGGGATGGCTCTTCATTGCGGCATCATTCCTTTTGGGGGAACATTTCTAATTTTTTCTGATTACAGCCGCCCTGCTTTGCGTCTTGGTGCACTGCAAAAAATTCGGGTCATTCATGAATTTACCCACGATTCTTTTTATGTAGGCGAGGATGGTCCCACCCATCAACCGGTAGAACATACCATGGCCCTGAGAGCTATTCCGGATTTACAGGTTTTTCGTCCTGCTGATGCTAAAGAAACGGCTATCTGCTTTAGATTAGCGCTGGAATCCAAAAACAATCCCAGTGCTCTTTTATTGACAAGACAGGGTGTTCCGGTCTTTCAGGAATCCATTAAAAAAATTGAAACAGGGGTTCGCAGAGGTGGATATATTATCAGGAAGTGTAAAAAACCTGAGATTAATTTGATTGCTACAGGGTCGGAAGTATCCTTAGCCCTGAAAGTAGCAGAAAATATGACGGATAAACAAATTATGGTTGTGAGTTTACCTTGTTGGGAATTATTTGATAAGCAATCATCTGAATACAAAAATGAAGTCATTCCAGCCAGGGGATGTTTAACTGTTTCCTTAGAAGCAGGAGTGACTCTTGGGTGGGGAAAATATGTTGGGCAGAATGGAATTAAGATTGGATTGGATCATTTTGGGACCTGTGCACCGGGGACAGATTTAGCAAAAGAATTTGGTTTCACCGCTGACCAGGTGGAATCCCGAATTCGTGAATTTGTAGTATCACTTTTATAAAGGGGAATAATGAAAATTCATCTTGCAGCAGATCATGCCGGATTCAAATTAAAAGAAGAAGTTAAAAAATTTCTTCAAGAAAATGGTCATAAAGTCATAGACCATGGAGCCTGGGAATATAATCAACAGGATGATTACCCCGATTTATCCTCCCTGCAGCTCGTGCTGTCGCAAAAGATCCCAGTAGTTTTGGAATTATTATGGGTGGTTCAGGGCAAGGAGAAGCAATGGCAGCAAATCGGGTGAAAGGCGTTCGTGCTGCTGTATATTACGGTGAAATGGAAGAGATAGTGAGACTTTCCCGCAAACATAACAATGCAAATATACTTTCTCTTGGTGCCAGGTTTTTAACTTTCTCCAAAGCTTTCCATATTATTGATCTCTGGTTGAAAGAACCTTTTGAGGGAGGACGTCATCAAAATCGGATTCAAAAATTGGATTGTGAAAAGGATTAAATAAAGGACATTATCTAAGCTACTTTGTCATAGCAATTCTCTAAGTTAAAACATCTAAGTTCTCATAGGAGGATAGGGCGTGAGATCGATACGGTGCAGCCGGAAACAGCCGCATTAGCTCCCGATTCCCGAAATTATTCGGGATGAATTGGAATGAGAAAATGGAAAATAGAACTAACCTATCTTTAGCCAGATCTGGTGCGGGGATTCATCCGCGCATCCTGATCGACCGCTTTGGTCGTACCTTTAATTATTTACGTATAGCTCTGAATGAAATGTGCAACCTGCGCTGTATTTACTGCATGCCGGAAGAGGGAATACAATTCAAGTCTAAAAATGAAATGATGACGACAGAGGAGATATTGCGAATTATTACTGTTGTCTCAGAATTAGGTGTAAACAAAATTCGTTTTACAGGTGGCGAACCCCTTTTAAGAAGGGGCTTGGTAGAGCTTATCGAAAAAACCTCATTGATATCGGGGATTACCTCAGTTAATATGACTACGAATGGTGTTTTACTTAAGCAGTATGCGGCGGACCTGCAAGGGTCTGGTTTATTCGGGATCAATATTAGTATTGACACTCTGAATCCCGAAAAATATATCCAAATTACTCGTCGGGATGAATTAACACGTGCTATGGAAGGGTTGGAAGCTGCAAAAACTGCCGGTATCCAATCCATTAAAGTGAATGTAGTTGCTCTACGCGGCTTTAATGATAATGAAATTGTTAAATTTGTTGAATTGACAAAGAATTATCCCTTAACAGTCCGATTTATTGAATTAATGCCATTTGATGCCCATCAGATTTGGAAAACGGGAAAATTTTTTAGTGCTGAAAATATCCAAAAAGAATTGAAGAATCATTTCCCAAATATAAAAACAACAGATGGAACTGCTACGGAACATGCTATTTTTCAAGTACCAGATTATGCAGGGAAAGTTGCGGTTATACCAGCCTATTCACGCAATTTATGTGGAAATTGTAACCGTATCCGCCTCACTGCGGATGGGAAAATCCGAAATTGTCTTTATGCACATAATGAATTTGATCTGAGAGATTTAATGCGCTCTGGTGGCACGGAGGAAGAAATGAAAGAGTTAATTTTATTGGCCATGGGGAAAAAACTTTTCGATGGCTGGGCGGCTCAAAAAGCGGGGAACAACAATCGGGAGTCAATGACTCAAATTGGAGGATAAAATGTATGAATGATTTCAGCCATTTAGATTCCAGAGGAGATGTTAAAATGGTGGATGTGACTGACAAAGCGGCCACAGTACGCATGGCTATAGCTGAAGGAAAAATCCATCTTCAACAAAGCACGATTGCATTAATTCAAGATGATTCAATTCCAAAAGGAAATGTATTGACTACAGCTAAATTGTCCGGAATCCAAGCAGCAAAAAAAACAGCAGAACTTATTCCTTTATGTCACCAGTTAAACCTGTCTTGGGTAGACGTTGAATTTGAATTTTCGGACAGGCACATTACAATAAAATCAACCGTAAAAACCAGAGAATCAACCGGTGTAGAGATGGAAGCGCTTACCGCAGTCTCCCAGGCAGCTTTAACCATTTATGATATGTGCAAGGCAGTCGATAAAACAATGGTTATCGGCGATGTGAAGCTTGTTAAGAAAGAAGGGGGTACATCCTCCCCTTCGATTGATTATCGACCTTCAGTTGGTGTCATCGTAATGAGTGATTCAATTTCAGCTGGAGATGGTGAGGATAAGTCCGGGAAAATATTGGTTGAGGGATTTAAAAATGCTGGATGTGTGGTAGATCATTATACTGTATTGCCTGACGGTTCTGATAAACTGACAACAAACGTTCAGAAATGGAAGGAGGAAGGTGTTGAACTCATTTTGACTTCGGGTGGGACCGGTTTGGGTCCACGGGATTTGACCATTCAAACCATGAAGAAACTAATCGATGAGAGGTTACCGGGAATTGAGCAAGCACTTCATGCTTTTGGCAGGGGAAAACTTAAAACAGCGATGTTGTCTAGATTGATTGCCGGATCAAGCGGGAATTCAATCATTATTTCCTTACCTGGGTCAAGGGGTGCTGCTAAAGATGCTTTATCAGTATTAATTCCTTCCATATTTCATGCATACGACATGATGCAGGGCGGAAAGCATTAATGGATTGGGTCTTAACCATATTATTTCTTGTGGTGGCTTTTGTCTATTCATCAGTTGGGTTGGGGGGTGGATCATCCTACACGGCATTAATGGCGATTTTCGGAATCAGCCATCACATGATACCAACAACATCTTTATCCTTAAATTTAATTGTAACCTTCATTGGAATCATCAACTTTTGGCGCAGGGGGTACGGAAAACTATCCTTAATTGTTCCATTTTTGGGAACCTCAATCCCCATGGCATATTTCGCAGGCACATTGGATTTACCCAGGGAAGTATTTCAATGAATTTTATTGGTAACGCTTATTTTAGTGGTGGTGAGAATTTATATACTTAACGAGTTAAAATTTTCTTTTCAGTTATCTGGTGTGCAAAAATGGATTTTTATTTTTGTTTTAGGCGCTATCCTGGGGTTTATAGCCGGTACCGTTGGAATTGGCGGAGGGATATACCTGGTGCCATTGATTATCATGTTTGGATTGGGAAGTGAAAAGGAAGCTGCCGCCGCCGGGGCGCTGTTTATCTGGATGAATTCTCTTGCGGGAGTTATAGCAAGATCTCAAGCAGGTTCCTTTGACCCTGACTTTATTCTACCTCTTGCATGTGCTGTGTTCATCGGGGGATTTTCCGGTTCATATTTTGGATCCTCCAAGTTCGAAGCCAAAACTGTTCAGGAAGTCATGGGCGCAGTTATCATTATTGCCATTATCTTTTTATTAAGGAAAATCCTATGATATCTGTTTCGGAAGCAAAATCCATCATTCACAAACAAATTCCATTGAAAGGTGCTGAAACCGTTCTATTGAAGGATGCTGGGAATCGGGTTCTGGCGCAGGATATCATTGCACCGTTTCCAATGCCAAAGTTTGATAATTCCGCCATGGATGGGTTTGCTGTCCGAGCGGTGGATACAAAAGGTGCTACACAAGCGTCTCCAATAACATTGAAAATGGTCAGCGTGAGTTCTGCTGGTTCACCCAGCAATATGACTATCGGCCCTGGTGAATGTGCTCAGTGTATGACAGGTGCAACAATTCCAAATGGTGCTGATGCAATCGTAATGGTGGAAGATTCCAGCGGATTTTCTGATGCATATTCAGTCCAGGTATTTCTTGAAGCTCAGCCCACAAAACATATTCGTAAAAAAGGTGAAGAAATTCAGAAAGGGGATTTGCTGATATCTAAAGGCGCACGCATTACCCCGAGCGAAATAGGAACCTTAGCTGCCTTTGGATATGATGAGGTTTCAGTTGCAAGAAAACCACGGATTGCAATTTTTGGAACAGGCAATGAATTAGTTGAACCGGGGAATGATTTAAATCCGGGACAAATCTATAATTCCAATCTTTTTGTTTTTGTGGAGTTGGCTGAACGTGCTGGGGCTGAAATCATAATGCGGAATGTCATTAAGGATGATAAAAAATCTTTGAGTGCCTTTCTATTGGAGGCGCTAAATACTTGTGATGTAGTCATTTCTTCCGGTGGCGTTTCCATGGGTCGGTTTGATTATGTTCGAGCTGTTTTTATGGAAATGGGTGTGCAGGAACATTTCTGGAAAGTTGCCCAGAAACCAGGGAAGCCGTTCTTTTTTGGAACGGATGAATCCACACTCATATTTGGCCTTCCGGGGAATCCCGTGTCGTCTTACATTGGATTTATGGAATGGGTCTGGCCTGTGCTTGATGTGATGCTGGGAAAACCAAAACAAAACTATTTAATCGGGAAATTGATAGAATCCTTCCCCAGGGAAAAGGTGAAATATCGCTTCCTGTTTGGTAAGGCTTGGATGGAAGATGGTACGTTAGTTTGCAAGCCGTCTTCAAAAATAGGTTCGCATATGCTTTCATCTTCACTGGAAGCCAATTGTATCCTTGGATCCGAAACAGGAGACAGCCCAATGCAATCGGGGGATGAAATCCGTGTTAATGTTTTACCATGGAAAGAAATTAAATGATTATTACTCCACAAGAATTACAGAAATGGTTGGATGATGGAAAATCTTTTACGGTGGTGGATATTCGCCCGGAGGATCATCAAAAAGAGTTTCCATTAACCGGGGTAAACCATGTAATTGCTACTGATGACTCTATCCCAATTACCAAAAATGAATCTGTGCTGATTTGCCAATTTGGGATCGTCACAGAAGGGGTTATTATCGAACAAAATCTGGAAAACACTTTTAGTCTTTTAGGCGGTGCACAGGCATGGAATGAATTCCAATCGGAAAAAGAAGATTTAAGCCGATGGTCACGGCAAACAGTATTACCTGAAATAGGGCTGAATGGACAAAAAAGACTCCTGCGCTCTACGGTTGCAATTGTTGGAATGGGCGGACTTGGCTGCCCTGCAGTGCAATCGCTTACAGCCGCAGGTGTCGGCAAACTAAAAATCATCGATGGGGATACGGTGGAATTATCCAATTTACATCGCCAACCATTGTTTGGGCACGAGGATGTTGGTCAATTAAAAGTACATGTGGCAAAAGAGAAACTGGAGAAAACGAATGAAATCGCAGTTATTGAAGCAACTGAAGAATACTTGAATAAGGACAATGGTTTGGATTTCATACGTGATGCGGATGTTATTATCGATGCGACAGATAATATTAAAACACGTCAATTGATTGATAAAATATCAAAAACATCTGGAATTCCCATGATCTATGGAGGGTTATATCGTTATGAAGGGCACGTAGCTATTTTAAATTCGAATGGTAGTCCCGGCTATAGTGATTTATTTCCAGAACCATTGTCCGGGGGAAACGCCTGTGCTGATGCAGGTGTTTTAGGAATGCTGCCGGGGATTATCGGGAATATTCAAGCTTTAGAATCGGTGAAATTGATAGTAGGAATAGAACCGAATTTAATTGGAAAGTTATTGATATATGATGGTATGAATCATTCAACTCAATTGATAAATTTATGATGAAGATAAAAATCAAGTGTTTTTCTCAAGTGAAATATGCTTTGGAAACCGATGAACTGATCCTAGAGCTGGAATCTGGTATAACAACAGATGCACTTCAAAATGTCATCCGTGAAAAAGCGAATGGAAAATTGGATGGAATCAGCCTTCGTGTTGCAGTAAATCAAAAATATGTTAAGGCTAACACAAATTTAAAAGATGGTGATGAAGTAGTGTTTATCCCCCCTGTGCAGGGTGGATAAATGATAAAAATTGAGATAGTAAGAAAGCTTATCACACCATTTCCATCGGTTGATTTTGAAACACAGGATGGAGCAGAACTTGTGTTCAATGGCCATGTTAGAGCAACGGAGCATGGGAAAAAAATTACAGGATTGGAATATGAACAATATGAAGGAATGGCGGAACACGAGTTAAAACGATTAGCGGAAGAGACGGTTAAAATATTTCGGATTCATGATTTGTATTGCCGTCATCGGATTGGTATCGTGAAGGTTGGAGAAATTTCATTACATGTTATGATTTTATCCAAACATCGGAAGGAAGGATTGTCCGCATTAGAATATTTTATCGCTGAACTTAAGAAGACAGTGCCTATCTGGAAGTGGGCTATGCTCATGAATGGCAAAAAAATCCCGAGTAAATGTCATCTGAACTAGATAGTAAAATATTATATTTAAATCTTTTTCATTAAAAACCCCGGTAGCTAATCATCACTAATCCACGTTAGATTTAATAGCCATGAAGTTTTTAATTGCCATTGGAAGTCAGGAATTTTCTGGTCCAACCCTTCGTATGGGCATGCAAGTTGCTTCCGCTTTTAATGCTTCAGTTACTGTTGTCAAGGTTGGTCCAAAAATAAGTGATTATTCTGCGGCACATGTCAGGCTTGCTCAAGAGCGAATGGAAAAATGGAATTTTGAACGTCCTGGTGTTGATGTTTTGGAATGGGCATTTAACTTTCTTGCAGAAAATAAATACATCACTCCAACAACAATTGAATCTGGGTTCCCTCAAAATACATTAATTGATACAGGAAATAACAGAGCAAAAGTTTACCTTCAAGGAACAGTATGTTCTGATGTGAAACTCATTTTAAGGAGTGGTGACACTATTGCCGAACTCCGTAATGAAGTATCTATGGGCAATTTTGATGTTACCATCATTGGTGCCAGTCAAAAAAGAAGGATGGCTCATGATTTAATTCAATATCTTGATAGTTCTATTTTTGTGGTGAATCAATATGACCCCAAAAAATCCTATGGACTTTTGGTAGGAGTCGATGATTCTCCACTTACACAAAAAGCAGTCAAATATGGAGTTCGTGTATCTCAAGCATTTGGCATAAAAGTGGATATTCTTACCGTATCCAAAACAGGTACATTTAGGGCAGGGTATAAAAAAGCAGCAATTCAAGCAGCAAAATTAATGCGTCGAATGGGAATTCGATGTGAAAACCTTTACAAAAAAGGAGATCCTGTTTCTGTTATAAATAATACTGCTGGAGATGATCATATAATCGTGATGGGGTCTTCGACAAAAAACCCTCTAGTGAAATTTTTTACGGGGAGTAAGCCTCTAAAAGTTATGCAAACCTGTAAATGCCCTATTTTAATCGTTAAGTAATAGTTACCCTTTTGTTAAGAAATTTAATTTTTTGGATTACTCAGAAACGATGGCTTTTGTTCGCTGTTCTGACGGGTCTGGTTCTTTATAATCTTGAAACTCCAGGAGGATTAACAGTCGAGGGCTATCGTACCCTTATAATTGTAGTACTTACTATTATTATGATTGTTTTTGAGCCCGTTCCATTACCCGCAGTTGGGCTCATGATATTGTTCCTGCAGGTATTTATGGGGATTGATGATCCAAATGGCGTTGCTAAATCCTTCATGAGCGATGCAGTATTTTTTATTATGGGTTCGCTTATGCTGGCAGTAGCAATTGTAAGCCAAGGATTAGATAAGCGTTTGGCTTTAGGTATAATTCGATTAACCGGAAACAAAACCTGGCGAATTGTATTTGGATTTGTTGCGATTTCCGCTTTCCTTTCTTCATTTATTGGAGAACACACGGTAACAGCCATGATGATGCCTGTCGGTTTGACACTGGTTCGAAATGCAGGAATAGATAAAAAAGGCACAGCAAAACTTGCCGCATTGATTTTATTTTCCATTGCATATGGTAGTGCTATGGGTTCAATTGGGACACCTTCGGGTGGGGGGCGAAATGTCATTATGATGAGTTATTGGAAAGATTTTGGTATCGTAGATATAACCTATTTGGGATGGATGAAGCGTGCCTACCCGATACTGATTTTAGAAATACCATTAGCAGTTCTGATTTTATGGTTTTCATTTCGACCCAAACAAAGAATTCTTGATTCTGCGGTACGACGATTAAAAATTCAAGTAAAAAAGAGCGGCTCAATTACAGGTAATGAAATATCTGCTATAGTTATTTTTATATTTGTGTTTCTTGGTTGGGTTTTTCTTAGTCCATATTTTGGATTAGGAATCATTGCTATTACCGGTGTGTTTATCTATATAGCATTTGGATTAATTCAATGGGATGATTTAAACCGGAATACAAATTGGGGAGTGATTCTTTTGTTTGGAGCGGCAATTTCTTTGGGTGTACAAATGCAGGCGACAGGTAGCGCATTATGGGTGGCTGAATCTGCAATTAATCTGATGAAAATGGTCAGTGATGATATTTCAACTCTTCGGTGGTTGACTGCTGTGTTACTGGCTGGAATTCTCACTAATTTGCTGAGTAATGCTGCCACGGTTGCTGTGTTGGGACCTATTGTATTAAACATGGGTGGTGATCCTCTGTTCATGGGGTTTTCAACCGCCATTGCTTCTTCATTTGCATACCTCACGGTCGTTGCATCGCCAACCTGCATGATTATTTATTCAAGTGGAATGGTTCAAAAATCCGATTATCTGAAGGCAGGTTGGAAAATGTTTATTATGTCTATTACTATTCTTTTTATCGTATCAAAATTCTGGGCAGTTTCATAATTGTTTCACTATAGGTTTTTCAT
>CAJXJG010000021.1 GCA_913054425.1 uncultured Fidelibacterota bacterium | reverse complement strand
ATACCCATCCCAATAATCCATTTCAATTTTTGCACCGTACGTTTTTCCAACTCCGTCAATTATTTCCTTTAATCGTTTTTTGATCATTTGCCGGTTATCTTCAGTATAGGCACGGGCAGTGCCTTTAAGTTCAACTGTATCAGCGATGACGTTAAAGTTGTGTCCACCTGAAATTTTCCCCACAGTAAGCGCTGTACTTTCCAGGGGATTTGTATTCCTGCTTACGATGGTTTGCAGGGTTGTGACAAGATGGGAAGCAACTACAATGGCATCTACCGTACCTTGAGGAGCTGCACCGTGACCTCCTTTGCCTTTGATTGTAATTGTAAAGGCATCTGCCGCAGCTAGGATGGGGCCTTCCTTGACGCCGACAGTTCCGTATTTTTGATAACTCCAGACGTGAATACCGTAGATTTCATCCACACCTTCCAGGCATCCGTCTTCTATCATAAATTGAGCGCCCCCTCCTCCTTCTTCAGCTGGCTGAAAGATAAATTTCACTTTTCCTTTCAGAGAATTCTTGAATTGAGAAATGATTTCAGCAGCGCCTAAAAGCATTGCAGTATGGCCATCATGGCCACAGGCATGCATAATTCCATCGTGAACTGACTTATACGGTATATCGCTTGTTTCCTGGATTGGCAGCGCATCCATGTCTGCACGCAACGCAATGGTGGGACCGTCTTTTTTCCCCTGGAGAGTCCCCACAACCCCGGTCTTTCCAATTCCGGTCTGGACGTCTAATCCAAATGAATTCAAACGGTCTGAAACAATTCCAGCCGTGCGGTGTACTTCAAAACCCAATTCAGGATATTTATGAAAGTCCCTCCGGGTTTCAATTATGGTATCCTGAATCTCCAGGATCTCCGGTCTTACACGAACAGTTAAATCATTATTCCGGTGCTTTTTTGTCATAGTAAATTTATCTAAATGCTTTCTAACTCTCCATTCATATGGGAGTGAATATCATCCATTTTTTTTGAATTATACAACCTTTCTTCAATATTAGATTTTAATTTGTGTCTGCTTCAATCAATATTTTAGTAACCAGGGTTGAAAACTGATTTTTTACCTTGTCAGCGGTTTCTATTACTTCTTCATGAGTTAATGGTTCTTTAGTGATTCCCGAGGCATAATTGGTGAGGCAGGAAATACCCAGAGATTTTATGCCGCATTCCGCCGCCATCTGTATTTCCGGGACGGTGCTCATTCCCACTACATCCCCGCCCAATTGCTGAAAATACAAAATTTCCTCTGGAGTTTCATAGGTAGGACCCATTGCCCAGCAGTATACACCTTCCTTCAAATCAATACCGGTTTCAATCGAACATTTTTTTGCTAAATCAAGAAAAGAGGAATTATAAAAGGGAGCACCTTTCTTCGGGGAAGGAGATTCAGGACCATCTATAAATGTGCAATCAAGATGACCATTAATAGCCATGAAGGTTCCCGGGGAGTAGTCTTTTCGCATTGATCCGGCAGAATTTGTGATAAGTACGCACTTAATCCCAAGTTCATGAAATAAACGGATCGGCAGGGTAATTTCTGAAACATCAAAACCTTCGTAATAATGAAACCTCCCTTTTGCTGCCAGAATTTCTTCACCGTGCAGTGTGCCAACTACAAATTCCCCGGAGTGTCCTTCCACCGATGGTTTGGGGTATCCGGGAACTTTTTCGTAAGGGATGATTGTTTTGTTTTCAAATTGATCCGGTAAACTGCCAAGTCCAGATCCTAAAATTATTGCTTTTTTTCCTTGAAATCCTGAATATGAACGAATAGTCTCAGCCATTGAGATGAGTTCTTTGCTCATAATTGAACGCCTCCCGTATTCACAGCTAATTGGCCGCAGCCTGCGTCAATTTCAGTACCCTTGCTCCAGCGAATTGTTACAGTAAAGGGAGCATTATGTAGAATATTGACAAATCTCTTTATGCGGTTTTGAGATGGCCGCTCATATGTTCCTCCGATTTCATTATAGGGGATCACATTCACTTTGCAGGGGAGGTTTCCAATCAATTTAATGAGATTCTCAGCATCAGCAATTTCATCATTAAGATTTTTCATCAGTACATATTCAAAAGTGGGAAAACGTTTTGTTGTTTCATAGTAATTTTTCGCTGCTTTCATCAGCATTTGAAGCGGATATTTTTTTGCTATTGGCATAGTTTGTAATCGTTGGTCCTGGGTCGTTCCATTCAGGCTGATTGCTAACTTATAACGATGGGATTCTTTGGTAAACTGTTCTATTTTTGGAATAATCCCTACCGTTGAAATAGTGATCCTGCGTGCGCCCAAATCAATTCCATCTGGATCATTAAGTAAATCTGCAGCTTTAATTACCCGTTCATAATTCAGAAATGGTTCTCCCATTCCCATAAACACGACATTGGTAATTTTTTTTACTGATTCTTGCTGCAATAGGAGAAATTGATCTACAATTTCCCCAACAGAGAGATTTTTTTGGAAGCCCATTTTTGCTGTAGCACAGAAATCACAATCCATTGCGCACCCTACCTGGGTAGATAAGCAGGCGGTTGTTCGGTTTCCCTCTTGCATTAAAACGGATTCAATCATCTCACCTGTTGAAAGTTCGAACAGGAATTTTCTTGTAAGCGAGGAATCCTGACCGGTTATTTTAACCAGAGAGAGTGGATGAAACCCCGCTGTTTGTGATAATGTCGTACGAAAGGATTTGGGGATATTTGCCATGGATTGGAATGAATTAATTTTCTTGGAGTAAATCCAGTTGTAAATCTGGTCTGCCCGGAAGTGTTGTTGTCCCAGATTTGAGACTTGTTCCCTCATTTCGGTATGTGTCAAACCAATCCAATGAACTTTTACATTTGTATTAGCGTTGAACATGAACATGAATTTCTCAATTCTTTATTGAGGTAACAAGACAATAAGATTGTAAAAGGGGAACGAGGCTCGTAATTTTCCTCCTTTGATTTTTGAATGTAACCGTTTAAATACAGGAATTAAAATGAACGAACAAAAAGACTTACAAGTACTTGAAAAATTGACTGAGGCACGTACAAAATTTCTATCAGAAATTAGCAAATCGATTATTGGTCAAGTAAGCGTTCTCGATCATGTTTTGATTGCTCTATTTTGCAAGGGCCATACCCTGCTGGTTGGTGTACCTGGTTTGGCGAAAACACTGATGATCAAATCAATAGCGGATCTTTTGGATCTGAAATTCAAGCGGATTCAATTTACTCCCGATCTTATGCCCAGCGACATTACCGGAACGGAAGTGATTGATGAAGACCATTCTACGGGGAAAAGAGGGTTTCGGTTTTTTAAGGGACCGATCTTTGGAAATATTATATTGGCCGATGAGATTAACCGTACCCCGCCAAAAACACAGGCTGCCTTGTTGGAAGCGATGCAGGAACACAATGTTACTGCATCGGGCACAACCTATATTTTGGAGGAACCCTTTTTTGTGCTGGCAACCCAGAATCCGATTGAGCAGGAGGGAACCTACCCTCTGCCTGAAGCTCAGCTGGACAGGTTTATGTTTCATATCAAAATCGATTATCCTGACCGGGCAGAAGAAATAGCCATTGTACAAACCACAACCGGTCAGACTTCTGAAGTATTGAAAAAAGTCATCAGCAGGGAAGATCTTCTCTCCTATCAGGATCTTGTCCGCCGGGTTCCTGTGGCCGAGAATGTGGTGGAGTATGCTGTTGATTTGGTAGCGTCAACCCGTCCGAGCTCCACAATCGCACCTGATTTTATCAAGGACTGGATCGAATGGGGGGCAGGGCCAAGGGCATCTCAATATCTTGTTCTCGGTGCAAAAGCAAAAGCAGTTTTGGATGGACGCCCCACGCCGAATATTGATGATATAAAGGATCTGGTTCTTCCTGTCTTAAGACATCGGATTCTTCCAAATTTTAATGCTGAGGCAGATGGTTTAAGCGCAGATGATATTCTGTTAAAATTGTTGGAAGAAAAGAAATAAATTTTGCCGACAGTAGATAAAAGGAAATATCTTCACCCTGAGATGGTAGCGAAGCTGGGTAATATGTCACTTAGAGCAAGACTTGTAGTTGAAGGATATATCATCGGACTTCATAAGAGCCCTTACCATGGATTTAGTGTAGAATTTGCGGAACACAGAGCCTATGGTCCCGGAGATGAAATAAGACATATTGATTGGAAACTCTATGGAAAGACTGATCGGTATTATATTAAGCAGTACGAAGAAGAGACCAATCTCCGCTCTTACTTGATTATGGATATAAGTAAATCCATGACGTACCGCAGCAAGAACATATCCAAATTGGAATATGCAGGTTACCTTACGGCTGCATTATCATACCTGATGCTTCACCAAAAGGATGGGATAGGTCTTATTCTTTTTGATAAAAAAATCCAGTCGTTTATTCCACCCCGTTCAACATCCAGTCATTTGAATACTGTTTTTTCCCAACTGGATCAAATCCGTCCTGGTGAAGATACACAAGTTGGAAATGTATTACACGAAATGGCTGAACGAATCAAGAAGCGAGGGTTGGTAATATTGATCTCTGATCTTTTTGATGATTTTGAAGAAATTATGGGAGGATTAAAACATTTCAGATACAATAAACAGGAGGTGATTGTCTTTCATATTCTGGATCGTCAGGAATTGAACTTTAATTTTAATACGCGTACACGGTTTAAAGATATGGAGACAGGAGAATTGATTACTACAGAACCGTGGCAAATTCGTAATTCTTACAGAGACTTAGTGCTTGAATTTCAGGATAAATATCGGAAACAATGTCGAAAGCGATTGATAGATTATATTCCTTTGTTTACAGATCAAGATTTGGATATTGCCCTGAGTCAATACCTTCGAAAAAGGGAAAAACTAGGATGATAAGTCCTCATTTTTACTCTTGTACGACTTTTTATGGTGGCTTTAAATTTTACTCTCGAATTGCTGAAAAAAAAACTAATAATTAAGATTAAATAAGGAATAATTTACTAGAGAGTGCTTTCATCATTAATGTAGAGCTTTTACCTTTATCAGGTGACAACTAAACACTATGATGAATCGATAATCAAAATGACAAACAATATTCCAACTCCAAACGAACCGGAAAAATCTATCTTAAAGGTATTATTCCATTCATTTGTGATTATCCCTTTTCTTGTAGCCGCATCTTTGGTGTTTGTTTATAGTTTGTTTAGTCTTCTGACCTATGAGGATGCTACCCCCTTCGATTATTTAAATGATATCAAAATTGGCGGGGCTACAAAACGCTGGCAATCTGCCTTTGAACTTTCAAAGATTTTGTCCAGCTCTGATGAAATCTCTAGGGATGATCGGTTTATTTCTGAAATGATCAATGTCTTTGAACATTCCAAACATGATGATAATCGAGTACGGCAATATCTTGCCCTGGCAATGGGAAGAACCGGTAATCACATATTTATTGATCCATTGCTTTCTGGAATTGAAGATGAAAACACTGAAAATATCCCCGCTATAATCAGGGCACTTGGCCTTTTAGAATCTGAAAGAGCAGTTCAAAAACTGAAACTATTTTTAGATCATGAAGATGAACACATTCGCTTACAAACTGTTATCGCTTTTGGAAATATTGCTGATCCCTTAGCAATAGAAGATTTAAAAAAATCATTATATGATAGTCAGCCAAATATTAGGTGGGATGCAGCTATATCTCTTGCTAAAATTGGTGATGATTCCGGCCGTGATATATTATTGAAATTGATGGAGGGCAAAATTTTCATAAATTTCCCGGAGGTGGATGTACGAGAACAGGATCAGGCACGAATCGTAGCAATTAGAGCTGGAGTTTTACTGAATGATTCCATTATCAACAATTTGATTCAAGAGTTAGCTGATAAGGATGAAAATATAAATATTCGAAAAACGGCTATGGAAGTGTTAAAAATATACAAAAATTCTACAAAATTGTGGATAAAAAGCAATGTTGCCTCTGGATGAACAAAAAAAACCGGAAAATAATTTAAATAATCCTGAAGAAATGGATAAAAGTTCAGGCAATCCTGAGGAGTTGCAACAGGAAAGTAGTGACTCCAAAATGAACTTCGGAGAAAAAAACGATGTAGTTCCAGATAGTCCGAAAGTACCCAAGACAATGCCAGAAAAAGACCTCACAAAAAAACGTGCCTCCATTGGTAAAGGATCAATTTTAGCAGAACCAATAAAAAGACGATCATTTTTTTCCTGGCTTACTCTGGCCTGGTTGGCATTTACTGCCGCGACTGGTACCTTTTTCGGAATCATGCTTCGGTTTATGTTTCCCAACGTACTTTTTGAGCCTAAACAGACTTTTAAAGCCGGATATCCTGATGATTATAATATTGGTGAGGTTTCCGTAAATTTGAAGGAAAAATACGGAGTCTGGATTGTCAGGTCTACAGAAGAAATATATGCTTTATCTACAGTATGTACCCATTTGGGTTGTACACCAAACTGGTTGAAAAATGAAAATAAATTTAAATGTCCCTGCCACGGGAGTGGCTTCAGGAAAACTGGAATTAATTTTGAAGGGCCTGCCCCCAGACCATTAGAGCGATTTAAAATCAGTTTAGCAAATGATGGACAAATTCTCATTGATAAAACGAAAAAATTTGCATACGAAAAAGGACAGTGGAGTGATCCAGAGTCCTATTTGATGGTGTAATTGTTAATGGATAAGTAACAAGGATCTAAGCAGTTATGAGTAATAAACAAAAGGAAAAAAAGGGTGGATTATTGACCTGGTTGGGGAATTCTCAGGTCTGGAAATCGATTATAAGGTCAGGAATACCAAGAGAAAGACGGGGAAGAATGTTTTCCGTTTTAAATAGTGTATTTTTACATCTTCATCCGGTGAGAATGCCCCGACATGCAGTTAAATTGAAATATACATGGTGTGCCGGGGGACTGTCATTTTATATCTTTTGTGTTCTGACTATTACCGGAATCCTGCTCATGTTTTATTATAGGCCAACAGTTGAATATGCCTATACGGATATAATGGACTTAGGGGAACAAGTTCCATTAGGCATCATGCGTGAAATCCATCGCTGGGCCGCGCATCTCATGGTCATTACGGTTTGGATTCATATGTTCAGAGTTTTTATGACTGGATCGTATAAACCGCCTAGAGAATTCAATTGGATGGTTGGTGTCATATTACTTGTATTAACGCTTTTACTGAGCTTTACGGGATACCTATTGCCGTGGGACCAATTAGCAATTTGGGCTATCACGGTGGGAACAAATATGGCCAGAGCAACTCCCTTTTTAGGACATGAGGGCCCGGGAGCCGCTTTGCTTTCTATAGGTGATATAAACCTGGTCCATGCTGGAAGTGATATAAGGTTTGCATTGCTAGGGGGCAGATTTGTAGGTGAAGCAGCTCTGTTACGGTTCTATGTGTTACACTGTATTGGTTTTCCATTTATTATAATAATTTTTATGGCAATACATTTTTGGCGTATTCGAAAAGATGGTGGAATTACTACACCGGTTTAATTTTAGGAGATACTGATACTAGTGGAGTTAATAAAACATATAATAAATACGGTTTCCTCCCCAACCGTTATGTTAACCTTTATTCTCTTAACTTTCTTTTTCATTTTTCCACCAAATGACTGGTTCTACAAATGGAACAAGAAATTCAAGTTAGATCTTATCTGGACAAATAAAGGCGGAATCCTGATATTATTAGGATTGTTAACCTTTTTTCTTTTTGGATTAACAGATGAGAATTTTAAACTTATTGCTTTAAAGCCGGATAACGTGCCTATTGTTGGATTGATTTTTCTGGTTGCGTTTTTTACATGGCTGAGCATGAAACAAGCGACAGAAAATGATAAACGGATTGATAATAATGAAAAAGTGAACGAATATCACGATCCGGATGATAAGGTATTAACATGGCCAGATTTAGTTTACATAGAACTCATTGCTTTGGTGTTGTGTACAGTCTTATTAGTAGTGTGGTCCATTGCTCTACCAGCACCTTTAGAACAACCTGCAAATCCCACCTTGTCTCCAAACCCCTCTAAAGCTCCCTGGTATTTTTTGGGTTTACAGGAAATGCTCGTGTATTTCGATCCATGGATTGCTGGAGTTCTTTTCCCTACACTTATGCTTATTGGTCTCATGGCAATACCTTATTTAGATACTAATAAAGAGGGGGTTGGTTATTACAGTTTCAAGCAGAGAAAAATGGCTGTATCCTTCTTCATGTTTGGGTGGTTAGTTCTGTGGGTGCTGTTAATTGTAATCGGTACATTTTTAAGAGGACCGAATTGGAATTTCTTTGGTCCTTTTGAATATTGGGATATCCATAAATTGGAACCTCTTACAAATATTAATCTCTCTGATTATATTTACATCATTTGGTTTCGCTCAGGGCTTCCTGAGAACATTTTATTACGTGAGATTGGGGGCTTTATTTTGATCCTGGGGTATTTTTTAATTTTACCGCCCTTATTTGCAAAAACCATGTTAAAAAAACTATATCAGAAGTTGGGTAATTTCCGCTATAGTGTTTTTATTATATTAATTTTATTTGCAATGAGCCTCCCCATAAAAATGTACCTCAGATGGCTGTTTAATCTGAAATATATCATTGCTATTCCCGAGTATTTTTTCAATATATAAACCAGTAGAATTGTGATAGAAAAAAAAGAGAATATCCAAGAACGACTTTATAATATTTCAAATTTGAATATTTGGTTTGCCATCTCAAGTGTAATCTTTTTTGCCGTGTTGATATGGTCATTTGTTGATGACTATTCCAGGTCTTGGAAAGATTACCAGCGTGATTTCAGAAAACTTCAAATCGAGAAAACAAATGAAGAGTTTGAAAAAGCAACTATATTATTTGAGGGGACTGCCGAATACAAGGACATTCAAAAAAGACTATCTGATTTCAAAGAATTATATAACCAAAAATCTGAAGAGATAACACGGGCTGAAGAAGAATTATTAAAAAAAGATGCAATTTTATACAGGGTACAGCAGGAATTTAATTTTTCAAAAGCGAACTATGATGCTCTTAAATATAAATATGAGGAAGCAGTCACACATCATTTATCAGAAGCAAATGAGTTGGAAGAAAAGTTGGAAAAAATCCATACTGGGATGTTGGGGGATCAGTTGGTATTAGAAACTGCGCAGGACGATTATGACGAACAATCTGCTTTGGTTAAACAATTCAGTAAAGAAATAAATGAGACTAAGGAAGAAAAAGGAAAGTTGACAAAACAAGCAACTCTTATTGAAAGAAAATTGATAAATCTCGACCCTGTCCATATGGATTTTTCAAACAGGATTGGTAATGTAATCAGAGATTTGCCTTTTATTGATTTTTTATCTCCATACTATAAAGTGGAACAGATAGTTGTTAATGATATAACTGATAATGTTAATTTTACGAGAGTTCCAAAAGTTGACCGATGTATGACGTGTCATAAAGGAATTCTTGATCAAGAATTTGAAAGTGATACCCAGCCGTTTAAAGCACATCCAAGATTGGATTTATATTTATCAAGTACGTCACCCCATCCAGTTGAAGAATTTGGCTGTACAAGTTGTCATGGGGGTCGTGGAAGAGGTACAGATTTTATTTCGACAGTTCATATGCCGTCATCACCCGAGCAGGAAAAAGAATGGGAGGAAAAATATGACTGGCATCAGTTGCATCATTGGGATATACCCATGCTGCCAGCTCAATATATTGAAGCAAGTTGTTTTAAGTGTCATTCTAGTGAAACATCTATAAAAAATGCCGATAAGCTAAATCTGGGGTTAAATCTAATGGAACGAACTGGCTGCTTTGGGTGCCATAAAATTGAAAAATATAAGGATCGTGATAAGATAGGTCCAAATCTGGGAAAGCTTGCATCAAAAGTCACAAAAGATTGGGCGTATAATTGGATCAGTGATCCGAAGTCATTCCGGCATAACACATGGATGCCGCGTTTTTTTAACCAACCAAATAACAATGATGCCGAGTCACAAAAAAGATCTAAGCAGGAAATTCATTCCATTGTTTATTACTTATTCGAACATAGCACCGATTTCAAGATGGATTCTAGACCACTGGAAGGAGATATTCAAAAGGGTGAAATCCTTGTATCTTCCTTGGGTTGTTTTGGATGCCACCGCATTGAATCAGACCCCAGCCAGGGTAAAACAACAATAGAAACCCTTCGCAGAGATCATGGTCCAAACTTAATTGGAATTGGTTCAAAAACTACTCCTGATTGGGTTTATACCTGGTTGAAGGATCCCCAGAAGTATTCCGCTTCTACGAAAATGCCAAATTTACGACTTACTGATGGAGAAGCTGCTGATATAACGGCATATTTATCTAGACTTACCAAAGAGGATTTTTTGGAAAAGAAAGTTTCATCTCTGGATGAAACAATTGTTGATAATATTGTTCTTGATTTTCTTAAAAAAATGAATTCTGACAAAGATGCGCGTATAAAAAGAGCAAAAATGAATCTTGGTGAGAAATTAGATTTTAATGGGAAAAAATTAATAAGAATGTATGGGTGTTTTGGGTGTCATGATATCCCGGGATTTGAAAATGATAAACCAATCGGTACAGAATTAACTTTTGAAGGTAGTAAACTGGTTGAAAAACTTGATTTTGGTTTTATTGAAATCCCTCATTCCAGGGAAGCCTGGTTTACTCAGAAATTAGAAGAACCTCGCATTTTTGATCAAGGAAAGGTCAAACTCCCAGATGAAAAATTACGTATGCCTAATTTTGAATTTACAGAAATTGAAATAGAAGCAATTGTAACTGCTCTCATTGGTTTTGTAAAAGCTGAGATTCCTGAAGCAAAAAAACCTGCAAGGAATGACAGGAATCTTGCAATTGAGGAGGGAGAAAAATTAATTCGAATTTATAATTGTCTGGGATGTCACACCATTGATGGAAAAGGTGGTGCCATTCGATCTACAATTGCCACCTGGTTAGGAGATATTGCCGGTTCAAGTTCTGCTGAGGATGCTGGTTTAGTTCAATCTTTTTCACCGCCGATATTAGATACAGAAGGGAGGAAGGTCCAGCCAGAGTGGTTATTCGATTTCTTAAAACATCCATCCATGATTCGTCCTAACATCCAAGTACGTATGCCCAGTTTTATGATGATTTCAGATGAGGATTGGAATAAAATCATCAAATATTTTCAGGTTAAGGACGGCCAGACATTGGTGTATGAGGACTCCCATCAAGTATCCAAGTTTACCTCGTCTTTCAGGGCTGGTGAGAGGCTTCAGGAATTGGGGGAGTGTAATAAATGCCACTTTTATGGTACTACTTTCCCGACTCAATCTGCGGAGACTTGGGCGCCGAATCTTGCTTTGGTGAAGGAGCGACTAAGGCCCGAATGGGTTTCGGCTTGGCTGAATGATCCACAGGAGTTCATAAAAGGGACGAAGATGCCAGCGCCGTCAATACCAACAGCGGAAGAAGTTAAAGACCCGTATGTCCTCGAATTCGTTGGTGAGGATGTGGCCGCTCTGGCAGGAAATCGGGATGTCCTTATCAATGGTTTGACCGATTACCTTTACACAATTACAGGAAAGACTGATATTTCTCAAGAGGTGCGTGACTACTTCAATGAAAACGGATACAATTTCCTAAAGGATGAAGAATTTGAAGGAACGGGCGATGAATGGGATGATGTGGATTGGTAATTAATATCTTTTGAGGTTACAAAATGCATTTTTAATTCTAATAAAAAAGATATCTGATGATTAATTCTGTTTAATCAGTAATACCAAGCCTCTCTTGTTTATATGTGTTTTCTTGAATTGCTCTCCACCACTCTTCATTGTCCAGGTACCACTCAATAGTCTTTTGGATTCCAGTCTCGAAAGATTCTTTTATTTCCCACCCAATTTCTTTCTTTAATTTTGAGGCATCAATGGCATATCGAAAGTCATGTCCCGGTCGATCTTTGACAAAAGCGATTAATTCATGGTATGATTTGCCCGAATCTGCAGGGCGGATTCTATTCAGAAGGTCACAGAGAATTTCTACAACCTGGATGTTTTTGATTTCATTATTTCCACCTACATTGTAGGTTTCTCCGATGTTACCTTTCTGTAAAATTGTATAAATTGCATCACAATGATCTTCTACGTACAGCCAGTCTCGAACATTTTCTCCTGTTCCGTACACAGGTAATGGTTTTCCTTCCAGACAGTTCAGAATCATTAATGGGATGAGTTTTTCCGGGAATTGATAGGGGCCATAATTATTTGAGCAGTTAGAAATCAATACCGGCAGGCCAAATGTTCGATGCCAGGCGCGGACAAGATGATCGGAAGAAGCTTTTGAGGCGGAATAGGGCGAACTTGGGTCATAGGGAGTCTCTTCGGTAAAAAAACCGGATTTCTTTAAACTTCCAAACACTTCATCTGTAGAAATATGGTGAAACCGGAAAAGATTCTTTTCTGGTGTTTTAAGTTTTAAAAAATAGTTAAGTGATTCCTGCAGGAGAACTGATGTCCCAACAATATTTGTCTGGATAAAATCTACGGGGGCATCAATGGAACGATCCACATGGCTTTCGGCAGCAAAGTTAACTAAAACATTGGGTTTATGTTCATGGAGTATATGACTAACTAGGTTTCTATCAACTATATCACCTTTTACGAAAACATAAGCAGGATTTTGTCGGTATTGTTTCAAGTTTTGCGGGTTTCCCGCATAGGTCAGTTTGTCGAGGTTTACTACCTTTACGGTTTTATTTTTTTCAAGAAGGAACCTGATAAAATTTGTGCCGATAAACCCGCAGCCTCCGGTTATAAAATAAACTATTTTCATTTTTGAACTTTATATATTGGCAGTAAAGATGGTTCCAATTTTCTAAGTGCAGGTAAAGCTAAATCCTTTTTAGAAATAATCGGATCAGTTATTTGCCAATTAATATGAATGGATGGATCATTCCATTTGATTCCAAATTCATCGTCCGGATGGTAGGTTTCGGTACATTTATATTGGAAGATTGCAGTATCGGATAAGACAGCATATCCATGGGCAAATCCTACTGGAACATATATAATTTTATAATTTTTATCAGACAAGATTATACCAAAATACTGTCCGAAGGTGGGAGATCCATGTCTGATATCCAGTGAGATATCATAGACCTTACCCAGTGTAACTTGGATTAATTTACCCTGAGGATATTTGAGCTGATAATGAAGTCCTCGTAATGTATTTTTCCTAGACAATGCCTGATTATCCTGCACAAAATCCGAAGGGATCCCAAGTGTTTTAAAAAGTGGTTTGTTATAACTTTCAAAAAAATAACCTCGATTATCATCGTATACATCCGGATGAATGACAACTAATCCCTCTAGCTGTGTTTTTTCAACTCTCATCATTGCATTGATGCCATGGGCCTTCCAACATTATCAAAAGAAAATCCATTTTTTTGTAATTCTTTTCGAGAAAGAATATTCCTTGTATCAAGAATAATCGGAGATTTCATGAGATATTTTAGTTTCTTTAAATCCATGGTTCTGAATTCGTTCCATTCTGTCATTACTGCCACTGCATCTGTGTTTTTTACCGCTTCTTCCCAGGTTTTACAATATGTGATTTCCGGAAAAAATTCAGTAAAGCTAGTATTTGCTTCCGGATCATATGCTTTTATTTGAGCACCGGCCTTCAGTAATGATCCTACCATTTCAAGAGAAGCTGATTCTCTGACATCATCCGTTTTTGATTTGAATGCTAAACCTAAAATACCAATTGTTAGTCCTGAAAAATCTCCAGTTAGAGCGTGGAGTTTTATCACCATTCTTTTCTTTTGATGAACATTTGTTTCTATGGCTGCCTGAATAGTACGCATGGGTACATTTTTATTTTGGGCCATAGAGACGAGAGCGCTTGTATCCTTTGGAAAGCATGAGCCTCCAAACCCAGGCCCGGGGTGGAGAAATTTTGGACTTATCCGTCCATCAGATCCCATAGTTTTTGCTACAACGTGAACGTCAGCGCCAACTTTTTCACATAACGCGGATATTTCATTAATATAACTGATTTTCAACGATAGGAAGGCATTACTGGCATATTTTATCAATTCAGCTGTTTCCACTGTGGTATTTACAATAGGTGTGTCATTAATATAAAGAGGACGGTAAACATCTTTCATTATTTCAAATGCCCACTCCGACTCTGATCCGATAACAATACGATCAGGCCATAAAAAATCCTTTACTGCTGATCCTTCTCTTAAAAACTCAGGGTTAGATACATATTCAAATTCTGCTTCTGTTGATTTATTTTCATTAATAATCCCAGACACAATTTCTCCGGTACCGATTGGAACTGTACTTTTTGTGCAAATAACTTTTTTATTATTTAAATTTTCACCGATTGTTTTTGCCACAGCATTTACAGCTGAAATATCAGCTTCGCCATTTTCACTTTGAGGAGTACCTACGGCAATAAACACCACTTCAGATTTCTGGATTGCTTCTTTCAAATTTGTTGTAAAGGATAAACGGTTTGCCTGTACATTTCGAAGAACTAACTCTTCCAAACCCGGCTCATAAATGGGAATTTGTCCCTTATTTAAAAGTTTTATCTTATCTTCATTTATATCAGCACAAATAACATTATGTCCAAAGTCAGATATTCCTGAACCGCTGACTAATCCGACGTATCCTGTCCCGATAATTGCTATGTTTCTCATACCATTCCTTTAGTATTAAAGTAAAAAGTTATTGATATTCTGAATTAATCAGAAACATATTTTTTCACATTAAGCCTGCTCTTCGACGCAGGCTCCATTCAACAGTTAGCAAAATGAAAAATCCAAGGAGTATCCACCATTCATTATGTGGTTCTATATGAACCACTTTTCGTTTAGTAATTGTTCGTTGGTCAACGTGGTCAATAAGTTCATGTCGTGATTTCCAATTAAAATAATTTCCACCCGTTTTCATGGATATTTTTCTCAATAGATTGTCATTGAGAAAGACTTTATTAAGTTCAATCTGACTTTCTTTTACAAGAAATTCCCCTCTTTGGGAAGAGATAGTATTTTCATTTTTGAATACAATTTCGTAGTCATAGGATCCTGGTTTGGATGCCCATAATTGGCCTTCCCACCGCTGAAATGTTGAGTTATACCTTAATTCTGTTGAATTTATTGTTTTACCTTCATGGTGTAAAGTAATGGCAGCGTGTGACTCAGGGGATAGTTGTCCAATTTTGTTCCCCATGATTTTTATTATTTCTCCCTGTTGGTATGAATCTTTATCCAACCGAAAATACATGTCGTTATCACCTCTGGTCCTCATAAGCCACCCAAGAATTCCATTCCAAATTCCTGCAAATATTTCGGCTCTTTTAGTACCTGTTAATTTATAATAAAGTGAATGAAAATCCGGGGTTGTCCAAACAACTGTTCGAAAGGATTCTACTTCTCCAATAAGGAGTACTGGAATTTGTTGTGGTGACAGTAAGTCTGCCAGTGATTGGACCATATTATGAGTGCCAGAAACCTGGATCCCAGGTTTTAGAGGTGGAAGTTCAGCCTGATCAATGGAATTTAGAGGAACATTATTTTTTGGAAAAATTGGATAATTAGTTATTTTTTCGTTGAATGCCCATTGGTAATACTTTTCCCCACCAACTTTTGTTTCTAACGATTTTATATGAAAAAAAGGGAAAAATGATTTTGCAGATAATAGATCTATG
>CAJXJG010000020.1 GCA_913054425.1 uncultured Fidelibacterota bacterium | reverse complement strand
ATGCCAAAAACTAATAGAAATGAAGTTTTAACTATTTTGTTGATTCTTGAATTGAACATTGTAGGTCCTTTCTCAATGTGTAGTAATGAAATTTGGTTTAAGTAAACCCATGAGTTGATGAATGAAAATATCCCAAAACGTCTATATGTAAATTCCTTTATCCATATTTCTTAGTTATTTCTCCTTTATAATGTAATTAATAAACTATAAGTATCAAAAGTACTTATTAATTGTTATCCCAATCTTTACATTATTTGATTAATGTCAGTTTCTGATGAATCCTATGCCCATTAGCTTCAAAGTAAAGAAAATAAATCCCAGATGAAAGATTAACTGGTTTCCAAAAATAAGAATAATGTCCCATTCCCAAATAACCTTTCTGCAGGGTATCAACACGTTTACCGGCAAGATCATAAATCATGATATTCACTTCAGAACTTTCATATATATCAAACAAAATCCTTGTGGCTGGGTTGAACGGGTTCGGATACACAGGGTGAAGGGTAAATCCCATTGGGGGAATAGATGAGGCCCTTTCTGTCCCAAGTGAATTATATACAAGAGTAACCATAAACCGGCTTTCTCCCGATTTTGGATACACCAAAACACGCCCGTTATTCTGAGTGTCAAAGGCGTTTTTCAGACTGGTCTGAAATGAATAAGTTTCCTCCTCCTTCAGTATAAATGATACACCACTGTGATTGTCTTTTAATCTTACCGTTACGCCTTGGGGCAAATGTGTGATATCCCAGGAAAGAACCGCTTCCCCCTCAATAGGGGTGTATCCTTTTTTTCCTGCCCTCAAGTACATAATGTCAAACGGATATGATAGTGGAATAGCGTTTTCTATAGGAACATTATTTATACTTAAAGCAAGACTGTCAGAATACTGGATTGATACTAATCTGTCCGTTTTGTCTAAGGGAAGAAGTTTTAAGGCATCGAAGCGGTCTATGGATGGAGAAGCATCCTTTTGAAATGATATAAAAGATTCGTCCATAAAGGATTCACCTTCCACCTTGAAAGACATGAATTGACCTGTTTTTTCCTTATAGAAATGGCCTCCTATATTTTCTTGGTCCGCTGTTTCAAATGTTAAGGAACCACTACCGCCTGATCCTTTAACCCAAAATCCCTGATATGGAGCAATGATCCCCCCCGTGAGACTTCCGGCTGTTCCATTCCATTCAATGTAACCGGCTCCGCCACTTTTATTATTATCATAAACATAGACAGTTCCGGTAAGACCGGAAGTGGTTAAATCATCCCAGTCAACCGACTCCATATAAGGGTTTCCCAATAAGGCCCAATCCCCGTTTGCAAGTCCCGAAAGGGCGGCAACACTCCCCGTATTAATCGTACCGGAAGTGACAGATAAACTGAAAGGCAAGTCGCTATCTCCATCATAATCCTTATCTGCATACAGGTAAGCCAACACACCATTTCCCGCGCTTAGGGACAGGGATGAAATATTCGAAATAGCTGAAAAACTGCCACTACCATACGTCCAAACATTCGCCGAACCCCCTGTAATATCCCCACCCGTCATTCCCTGCGTCCAGGCATTTGATAGCAAATCATCTACATAAGTCCCAGCAACTGGTGAGGATAACAAATGAAACCCCGCCTTATAAATATGAGCATGTCCCGGAAAGGTGATTTTAGCGGAAGAGGGTGCGGTTACTGATAAGTCATCGATCCAGATATTATCAGCATTGCTATAGGAATAAATCCTTACTTGAATCACCAGATCGGTTTTACCAGACCCAATTGTCCAGGTATGGCTCCCTTGTTCCCAAGTTCCCTCATTGCCAATATACCCGCTTGGGCCACTGGCAGATGCATTATATGAGGCGACAGCACCAGTGCCGTCCGTATAATGTCCCCAAAGTCTGCCCTTTGCCTGATCTGAGCCACTGGTTTCCCCTTTAATATATACTGAAGCCGTTACTTGATCATTGGCGCTTAACCCGGTAATATAAGCAACATAAATCTGAGGGGTACCGCTGAGGGGGCTTTCAATTAAATTATATCCATTTGATCCTGAGTTTTTTTCACTTGTAGATATGGCGGTACTTGCACTTACGTTACCGGAAGTCCCCATATTTGTTCCCCCATCTTCCCAACCATAGGTTAATGTTTGAGTTCCTGAAGCAGATGTGGTGGCATTTGCCATAACGCCCGATGAATAACTTGATCCATCATATGACCAAACTTTATAATAATAGGCTGTGTTGGATGTCAAACTTGAATGGGTATAGGAATCAGTCCCGCTGTACTGCAATACCGTTCCACCTCCAGTAATACTGTTCCCGGCAGCATAGGTTGAGCCATTGGTCGGTGTACCAAAGGTATTGGCACTGTTCCAGGCCAACAGAACATTATTGCTGTTGGAATTGTCCGTCCAGGTAAGGCCAATCTCTGAGCTGCTATTTGCTGTGGTCGATACGGTAGTCGGATTTGCAATACTTGAGGGAGATTCTCCTCCCCAGATATAATTTGCGTATTCAGGATGGTCAATAAATGGGTTTCTATTTGCCTGATAACTGTAAATAACATCGTTCCGGTTTGTTTCAAATGAGTCTACAGGATCTCGTAAATGCCAAGCATATAAAGTGTCAAGAATCCCATGGGTGGCCTCATTGTTTCCTGTATAATATGTATTGACAAGTTCAAGATCCACCTCACCGTTTTCCCCTTCGTACCGGGTTTCCATATAAAACATAATCCGGGCCACATCTCCCTTAACCCCATCTGGCGGTTCCCAGGAATTGGATGTGGATTTACTGCTGGTGGTTCCGCTATACCCCAAAGGGGGTGAATTATCGGTAACAACACTACCCCCACCCGCAAAATCGAGGTTACTTTTAGCGGAATTAATAGACACATCAGCAGGTTTTAAATTATGAATGTCTGTTCCTGTCCCAGTAGATGTTCCAAAATCTCCATGGCTTTTTGCCCATACATGTTCTCTATTCCAGCCGTCTCCCCCATCATACTCAAGTGCGGCATTCATGGAGTATTGCGTATATACGGTAATAACATTACTTGAGTTGTTCGGATCACGGTCACTAATCTTTAATATGTCCCACGTATCTGTTCCACTACTGGTATAGGGAAATTCAGTATGGCCATCTATTATATTATTTAATGCTGATTTTAAGGCATTATCATCTAATCCACTCGCATTATCATAATAGCCAGATGGTATTTGACCTGATAGAAAAGCAAGTAATCCCGTTAGAAGAACTGCCCTTCTACCAACTTTAATTAAATCAATCATTATTTATTTTTTCCCGTAAAATAATTATTAAGTTTCCTCAATAATTAATATCTTTTATTGGGGAATAAACCTAAAAAATACCGGACGATGGTCAGAAATCGTAGCATCATATTGGGTTATATAATCCCCTAACCGTAGTGTTTGAACTTCTCCCAAATTAGCCTCGTCAAAAAATCCATTTGATATTAGAATATGATCAATAAAACTGGGGTAACTGGGATATGAATCATTAATGTTTGAGGCTGCATTTGCTAGGTCCCAAGTTACAAAATTGAAATTATTAGAATCTTCAATAAACATATTGAATGAATTTACACTCGGACTATCTGAGATATCATCATTCCAGTCTCCTGCAACGATTTGGTTAGAAGTGCCATCTTCTTTTAGTTCTATTAAATATTGGTGCAAAAGCTCTGCAGATGCTTTGCGGCGAGAGAATCCACTACCACAGCATTTCAAATGCACATTAATCAGGGTAAAATCAGTTTCTTGGCCATCGGTAAAAGTCATATCCAACCTTAATGGGGGTCTATAGGCAAATTCATAGGTATGATTTGACAGGACATTGGATTGTTTATTCACACTGAAGCTGTCTTTTTTATACAAAATGGCCAAGTTGGAATAACGGGTAGCAGTTGAAAATACGGCAGTATAATCCTCTAATTGTTCAGCTAAACGGTTAAAGGCCGATTCACTGCTCATTTCCTGAAGACAGAAAATGTCAGCATTCAAAGCCTTGATGATCATGGCCACCTTATCTGTCGTGATCTGTCCAGATTTAGGAAACACTTCAATATTCCAGGTAACAATTTCGATACCTTTTTCCCAGTTCAAATCGGGAAGATTTGCATATGGGCTATCGGTTCCGTCCTCTTGTTCAATCGGCCTCGCACAAGAAATCAGAATAATAATAGATGAAAAAAGAAGCGTTCGTTTCATGCAAAACTCAGTTTAATGGCAATGTCAATAAAATCGGCCGGTGATCGGAAATCATGGATTCATAAATTTCCCATCCCCCTATCCATTCATCTATATTTACAGACCGAATAACTCCATCATTATTAAAGGCGTCAAAAAAGCGGTAGCTGATCAGAATATGGTCCAAAAAGCTTGGCCATGTAGGGTAAGACTGTTGTTCAGGGTCATCTGCAATTAATTCTGTTACAAAACGGAAATGTTCCCGATCCTGAATAAATGGCCTGAACGACTGATATAAGCCCTTGTCTTGAATCTGGTCGTTCCAATCACCTATAACTATAATATTGTCAAGCCCTCTATCTATTCTTTCCCTTAAAAAGGCATGCATCTGCTTCATAGACTGCTGCCTGCGATATAAACCGTCTCCACAGCATTTTAAGTGGAAGTTAACCACCGTTACCTCCATATCTACCTGTCCACACCGGTATAAGAAATCAACTACGAGTGGCGGCCGGCCGGCAAAATAATAATCATCAAAAGTAAAGGGTTCCTGCCGATTTAAAACAGTTAAAGCACCGCTTCTATAAACTATTGCCTGGTCCATAAAAGAGGATTCTCTACTTAAAACAAAGTCATAGTCCGGAAGCCAGGACATCATTTCCGCAAACTGCCCAATAGATTGAACCTCCTGAATGCCAATAATATCCACATTTAAATCCCGTATAATTTCAGCAACAGCTTTCATGGTCGTATCATTGGCCATGGGAAAATTTTCCATATTCCAGGTCATTACTTCCAGACGATCTGCCTTGCCTAAAGCGGGAACCGAATACCGGTTATACTCATCCCTTAAAGGTTCCGGACACTCAATCGACGATGTTTCCCGAATCTTTTTCAATCTTTCTACCGGTTCATATACCATACTGCTTTTAACCGAACTTACCCAATGACGGATCGAATCCGCCATCTCCGGGTCTGGCCAGATATCGTCTTTGAACAAGGTCAGCAGCATGCTGTCATCCGTGGGATATGAATACCCTTCGATGGTTTTTTTATCTACATCTATATTAAATATTAAATGGCCTATGCCTGATAAATTTCCATAATTCTGAAGAACAAGTGTATGGGTGGATGGGTCCTGCCAGGGGGTGTTATACCCCTTACTGATACCTCCAGCAATAATCACATCCACCCCTTCGGTAAAATGTGCCAGTTCCAAAGCGGTATTAATCTGGATTGGATTCCCGGCCTGAACTTCTTCCATCATGAGTGCATATTCATCCTCCCGGTCATAGGGCAATCCCATATGTGCCAGAACAAAAATTAAATCAGCTCCTTTTTCCCGAACCTCCGGTATGATGGCATTAAGAGTTTCAAGGGGCGGAGTAACTTGGACACCTTCTATATTTTCTGGTAGGGTTCCTTCCGGTAATTCCGGGGTCATTAACCCGATAATCCCGATGGAAATTCCCTCATACTCCTTAATAATGTATGGTAAGGGACCATCAACCCCTTTTAGGTTTGCAGACAAAAAAGGGAATTCTGCCTGACTCGCCAAGCGGGTGATATTTTCCTTTCCCTGATCAAAGTCTTTAATACCCGGTGCCATAACATCGTATTCCATCCAGTTCATCCAGCGAATGATTGTCGCACCGCCATCACGAGTTCCCAGTGGCGTTCCCTGAAAAATATTACCCCCATCAGTCAGCAGGACATATTCACCATTCTTTTCAGCATCCTCTCGGACAGAAGATAGGTAGGTAAATGCTCCAGCTCCCCCCGTTAATTCCGGGGCAAATTCAGGGTTAATAAACCGAGCAGGCAGTTCATGAATAGCTCCATGAATATCATTGGTAAAGAGAAGATGAAGCCGGGTGGTTTTTCCCTGCGTAAAACACCAGAGGAAAAGGGGGAGAATGAGAAACCTTGTTTTCCTGCCCGCTTGCATTTTTTAAAATAAATATGTTAAGGATGCTTTTAGGGAGAAGGTGGCATCTCTCACTTCTTCCAAATGAAGTGCTTCCTGCCCCTTAGGGATAAATAAATCCGTATAACGGTATTCTGTACGTCCAAATGCGCTGCCTATATCTAAGGTGAATCGTTCAAAAGTCCATCCTGTCCCCAGGGTAATTCGGGTCTGTTCAAATTCTTCTCCCAGTGGGGATCCTATATATGAAAACCCAAACCTAAAAGGTGTCTGACCTAATATCCAGTGTTCCACACCCACATGGAAGGACCAGGCAGGCTCATAGTTGTAACTCACCGTGTCTGATTCAGTGCCACTAAATCTCACTTGATCATAATGTGACCAGTCTGCATAAGTAATATTTCCATTTGCGATGGTCTTTATTTTATTAGTTAGCCGGGCAGTAAACCCCAAACTATATTCACCTGGGACAGGAATCTTATACTCAGAAAGAGAATCAGCTTTTAAAAGTCCGGGCAATTGAGTTCTTTCATCTAGTGACGGGATAAAACCATCTGTTTTAAAGGTGAATGTTATGGGGGACTTCATAGACAGGCTAAGGGTCAGTGACTCGTCCAAGATGTAATCCAGATCTAAAGCCCAGCGGTTTATCCTTTCTGCTGAAATATTAAATTCCTTCACATCGGTGGAATCCGCTGCCAGAGCTTCATCTGTCCGTAATACATGGACACCGTATTCTTGAGTCATATCCCGACCGGTTAAAGTTTCTAAGCTTATACCGATGTTTAAAAATGCCACGGGCTGAGCTGCTGCAGAAAACCGAGTGGAGTGAATCATGCCGCCTCTTCGGAAAATATGGTAGCCTGCCACCGGGTCCCGGTTATAAACACCAGGCCCTAAACTGGATCTCACCTCTTCCGTATAATCATACCTAAAATCCCAGAAAATAGATCGGGTTAAAGAAACGGTCGCCGGCATGTGAACCCATTTTTTGGCATCATAGCTCAATGACCATGGCATAGAATAAACTTTTGGCCTATTCACCACATATACATTTTCTGTCACTATATCGTCAAACATATCAATAATGGGGAAAGAACGCGTTTCTGTGACAGATTGCATATCAAAATCAATCCGAATAGTAAAAGAATGATTTGAAAATGATCGTATCAAGGGTTGCATTCCCTGCCCCATTCCCATAGACCTAGCATCCCCATTTTGAATGTTAATTGGCAGAACAGATGAAAAATAATGCTGGCCGAAACTCATACCCTGCACGGCAAGAATTCCCGTAAACATCCTGAGAATGATTGATGTTTTAAAATGCATAATCTAATTGTAATCTGATATCTGATGTTGAGTGTTGTCCCGTGATGGTTGCCCAGCTTATCCTTTGATTGGGGTATTGGTTCGCGGGATCATCTGGTTCAAATGTGTAATTTGTAATCGGGAGTCCTGTATCCAGAGTCCATTTCAAACGTATGGCCCAGTAATTATTCAGCCTTGAAAACACCGACACCCAATAACGCAAGGCATCAGTCTGACTATCAAACACTCGGAAATCCGTATCTTCAAAGTTCCATATGAATCCCTTATAGAGCATAACCTGTCCCATTACTTTCAACCGTGTATTAAAATTATGGGTCAGTTTAAATCCCAGTCCCTCACTGCCTGTTCCGGCGCTGCCTACCATAGATGGGTCTTCTCCCCCAGTTGCAAAGTCAATAGACAACCGCCGCCTGCTAGTAAAATCAACCCATGATTTGATCCACATCAGTTCAAGTTGATTATACCGGGAGAGGCGAAGCTGGGACCGTATAATGGTTTCCTGCGAATAAAAGGCTGAAGGATCCAGTACATTCAGACCGCCCCGTTTCTGCCATTTATGTCGTATGTGAACTCGAAAATTGAACACGGGGCGAAATTGCGCCCGCACTACTGTCCGGTAATACCGAGCGTTATCTGCATTCCGGGTCCAGGTATCAAAATCCGCTGTCAATATCAGGGATTTGTTGGCTTGGTACCGGGTAAAAACATATATTCCTTTTTCAGACTGGGGCTGCGCCTGTCCGGAATATAAAAAACCGTAAACGGGGTCTTCTAAGTAGAAAGTGTCTTCAAAAATGCTCCCTTTATACCGCTGATAATTGGAAAAAGACCTTTGATAAGGGTTGTCATATTCCAAATCATAATCCCGGTATACCACTAACATATTCAGACTGTTAAATTGAACATAACCACTGATAAAAAAAGCTCTGGGATCGGATTTATTCAATGACATGCTGCCGTCCTTATCTAAAATACCGTATTCGCCCTGAATCGCGATGTTGCTGATTACAGCGGAAAAATCCATACCGAATACACGGCGGAATGACTGAGTCTTATTCCAAAGGAAGGATTCGCCAGAGGAAGAATACATGGCCTCAATTTCTGTATCTGCCATATTTCCTATTGAAGTTAAATATTTACCCTCATTGGCATCTGAAATCACCGTTGTGGCAATATCGGGTCTTAATGGCCTATCATAAAGGCTTTCATAGGCCGAAAGGCCTATATATGTCCCGGGCCGTAGAATATATCTTACATTCCCCCCTAAGGTCATTTCCTCAACCGTATTCAGAACTGGCATAGGTAGTTCCCCGTTAAATCCTATGTTGGTTCTTGGGTATAGTGTAATTAATGCGGCAAATGAACTGTCAGTACTGTTCAGGATGGCATCACGGGAGTTTTTTGAGATAAATCCCATTATATCTATTGATTCTGTTCCCCCTTGAAATGCCAATCCCCGCAATGCATATTGCCGTGTCCTAGATATATCCGGGAAAACACCGTGTACACGACGGCTCCAGCCATAACCGGATCGGCGAGGGGAAAAGAAATCAGTGTTTTCAAATACGACTCCCTGGCCCATGGTAGCTGAAAAATTTCCCAGAACAATCCGGTCAAAATGCAGGCCAGCAATATTTAAGTTTCGATAGGTCAGGGACCATTTACCATCAGGAACTTCCATCCCTCCTATGGTTTTTACGGGAAGTGTTTCACCCATCTGACGGTGAACTGCATAGGACATTTTCCAATTTTTCCCGAAACGAGCAATGAGTTTATGGTGCATATCTCCGGGATGACGGCTCAAGGGCTTTGTTGTACCCACTTCCTCATCGAATGATGTAGTTGAAGATAATGTTTTATAAGTTGAATTGTACCAGAAGTGTGTCTGAGAATTATCATTAATTTCTTTATAGGTGAAAAAGTCTACTATATTCTTATATCCCCAATAACTTAATCCAATTGATCCACGGAGCGCCGTTGGATAAGTGATGAGCCCCTCATCGAGGCGTTTTAAAACTGCCACAGCATCCACCGGACTAACATTTTGTAGGGCCATTAAATCATTCCAAGAAGCTGAATTAATGTTTTTTGGTTCAGCCAGGCGGTCCAACCACATCTCTACCAATGCTTCATTTGCCCCCTCCTCTGCCGTCCAGCTCTCAAGCTTGCGGGACTGCCGATCGAGATTGAAATTCATCGGTCCTGATTCATCTGCCTCAAGGGTAATCAATGGACGGAGTTTTTGAATTGTTTCAGCTGTAATGCCTTTGGCATTTGTTAAGTCATAGATTGATTTTACCGGGCCCTGAAAAGTCACATATTCATAAAGGTTATCAGCTTGGTCAACGGAAAGAGGAAGGGAGTGAATATCTTCAAGTGTTGCCGTATTGACGGACAGTTTCTGACCAAAAAGTAGGGGAAAGCTAATTAGGAGAAAAAAGTATTTCATCGACGCCTAATTTCAATTGATACCTGATGGGATACGGGAAGAACAGGATGGGTAATTAGCCCGTAATTAAAGCTGATAAATTCCCATGTGTAACTAAAGCCTGTAGCAAACCGGTTTGGATTGCTTTGTACACCGGAACTAAGAATCACTCCCTGTAATATTTCATAAGTTAGACCTGCATTAATTTGCGTATTGTGTCCCGCCGAATGCGTTAATGCTGCAGTGGTCCATACAAGATCATAGGGTGAGTACGCTAAGCCCATCTGTAGCCGTCTTGGCAAATAAACTGCTGTATTCGCTTTCCCCATTTGAGGATGATTGATATTAGTGACCTTTGCGCCAAACCGGATGCGTTCCCTTAAGGTGGCCAAAACGCCAACATCCAGCCCGATGGTATTGTGGTTTCCAAGGGATCGGCCGTCTGATCCGTCACCGCTTATCCCGGCTGATTGTCCATAACCTACAGAATAGGCTTTTATACTATAACCGAATAAGAGTGTGCTGTTCCGATCCGCCTGAAGGGTTAATCCCTGACTAAATCCCACGGCGATTTCCCGGGAGAGGAAATTTCCCTTATAGCCTGTGGAAAGATTTTCTACGGACAGCCCTACGTTTCGCATTAGGGGGAGATCAAACTGAATCCCGGATAACATATAAGTGAAGTAAGGCATTCCATATAAGGATTCTGTCCCCATAACAGCGCTATTTACACGTTTTTCTGCTAGGCCTGCAGGGTTCACAAACAACGACCAAGCATTAGCAGGCCTAGCAATATCGCTGCCAGCCAGAGACAGGGATGGGGACCCTGAAAGTAGATGCTCTGTTGTCACCTGACCCAGCGCGATTGAAATTGAAATCAGTATAAGGAGAATCTTTTTCATTTTCTTAATTCCCGTAGATACCTATAACCACTGGAGCCATATCATGGTAGTGTTTTCCGGTGACTGAATCCTTAACATCCAGATGAATAATATAGGTTCCAGGTGGAACAAGGCGGTTTAAATGATCTCTCCCAGACCAAGTTGCTTCCTTGTAAAAGGAAATGCCCCTGTATTCATCATACAAGGTGGTAATCAGCCGGCCTGCTAAATCAAAAACCCTAAGTTTTATGCGCCCGTTTGCCGGAAAACTGTAGGAATAGGCAATAACTTCCCCTATTTGGGGGACGAAGGGATAGGGAGCTACATTCAGGATAGCCCTAAAATCACCGGATTCTCCCTCTAATTTTTCATTAATATCTTCCCTATATGCCAGCGCCAACTGGGTTGCACCACTATATTCACCTCCAATGCCGGCCACTTCAATTATGGCCCCAACCTGCAGAAGAGAATCCAGTGTTGGGTTTACAATCTCAAAGTTGTCGTTATATAATATATTGGTTGAGTTCCAAATCCGTACCGTTGTCACCTCTCCCGAAGCATCCTGTAAACTGATATTTGCTCCCGTATTTGTTCCGGCTGGTTCTGAACGTGAAATTATTTTCCCCCACACCTTTACAAAAGTGTATGTATAATCCAAAGAATTGAAATCGGCAATAGATAACTCTACAACAGGAATCACAGCATTTTCTTTTAATACCGTAATATTGCTGTATATCAATTCAGGTTTACCATCGAATTCGTCCACTTCTGCCGTAACCCGTACTGAATCCGCCCGCTTAAATGAAGTATCCAGAGACGCGTTATACAAAATAATTCCCCGTTCTGATTCATCCTGAAGGTAGGCTTCGGTAAAATTCGTCCGGAGCTTTCCTGCTGCTATAGTGATAACGCCATCTATTTCAATTGTTTTCCCTACATAATTGTCCAAGTCATCTAATAAGGCTTTAATGGATAATTCCATGGTAGGTTGGGATATAGATAAAGAACTATAGTTTGTAGAATCAGCCACCCCCTTATTATCCTCTGCATAAACATAATAATACAGTGTACCTACCTCCCCGGTTGCTGACATATTAAAAGTATATTCCGTCCCGTTTACGGAATTCATCGTGTGTCGGGTAGAATCGGTTTTAAAAATAGTAATTAACCTCACCTTTGCCAAACCGTCTTCGTCAGTCACTGTTGCCGTAAATGTCATTTCACTTTCAGTGTCTGGTGCAGCAGGTGTAACGGTGATATTTGAAATTATTGGTTTAGAAGAGATGGCAGGAACTATTTTCCAAGTATCTGAAAGAGGTTCACTGGTTTCATCATGACCGGTTATTCCGTTTCCACCAGACTGTGTTTCAGACCCTTCACCATTAGTTCGAACCAGTTTTTCATCAGTGAGGTGGGCTTGAAAGAACGATTGGTTTGATACAGGAGTATCTGACGAATAACCATTGACACTTGATTTATCTAAAGCATAAGGATTTCCGCCCCAAAGCAAGTAATCAACATCCTTTATAACCGAAGTTGTACCATCCCAATAAAAAAGGATCAGCGTTTCACTTGTATTATCTAACTTGGGTGCACCATCATTTCCTTTTGAATCGACTCCGTTAACTGCATTTAGCATATTTTCATTCAGAGTTAAATCAGCAACTGTACCATAAGTCTGGGTAAATCTAAGACTGTCCCGGAGCGAAAGAATCACAGATGATCCTGCTGATAGAGTGTATCCGTCTGGAAACCTGCAGATAAAATCTGTACCTGCACCACTCCAATAATCTGATCCTCCTGGTAATTTATAGTAAGCCTTCCCATTTGAAACATCTGTTCCATCAGTTAAATAATAATTTGACAAATCTACATCTTTATCTGTGGGGTTTGTTATTATGACATATTCGCCGTCATTAGGCGTCAATACAAGTTCTGATAAGATCAGATGATCTAATTCAGCCAATAAGAAGATAGGGCTCAAATATATGAGCCCCTTTAAATAATTCATTTAACGTAGAGCTTTCGGTTATTATTTAAGCATCATCACCTTTTGAATAGCATAATTCGCATTATGCCTAAGGCGAATGAAATAAATCCCGGATGCCAATGAGGAAGCATTCCAAACGGTCTGATGAGTTCCTGCCGGGACGAAGTTCTGTTTAATTGAGAAGACAATCCTTCCACTGACATCATGCACCTCCAAATCAACCATTCCTGCTATATCCATTGAGTAAGAAATAGTAGTAGTGGGATTAAAGGGATTCGGATATGCCGGGTGGAGAATAAACTGATTTGGTATTGTTCCCGTATCATGAATACTTAATACAAGATCATCCTCGTATGCCACTAACAACTGATAGTTTTCACCATACTGGCTTCCCACACCTGTAAATTTCATATATTTTCCCACAGAATAGTCAAATCCGTTTAATCCGGTAGAGTTCCAGATCATCACATAGGTCGGGCCGCTATTATCATCAATCGTTAGTTTTGCACCACTAGTGCTTATACTGTCGATCGCCGAAATATAGCCACGTAAAGAAATGAGGGTTCCTTCCCAATCAGAGGAATTTGCGTCAGATGTGGTTACTTGGATTGGGGTGGGTAAGGTCTTACCTGTAGAAAGGGTTTCAAAGGCAAAATCTATCACTTCTACCGTAGAATAATATTTTTCTACGTATCCCACAACCCGTAATTCGTCCCCCCTTTTCAGATCAATTAGAGCCGAGTCAAACAAATTCAGCCCTCTACCGGATCCGTCTTGTATATAGGCTTTTGTCGTTGAAGTGGTAAGCAGTCCAGAACCGATTGTAACTATTCCCTGAATTGTCACAATCTTTCCCTCCTCCAAGTTCGAATGAATATCACTTATATCATTAGGGGTTGAGCTTGCAACTAAGACACTCTGGGCCGTAGATGAACTTTCATTCCCAGAGTCATCTTTGGCAGCCACTTTAAATTGAAGCACGGAATTTCCATCTTGAGCTGGGATGGTTCCAACCCAGGTATCCCCTGATTCCAAATACATTGCAGTTGTATTTAACATAGTGGTGCCCGTCCCATAATGAATTGTGGCACTTGCAATAGATCCTGTGTTCGGGACCAATTCTGCTTTTATCTCTATTTCTGTATTGTCTGCAATGAAATCGGGGCTAACAGTTGTAACTGATACCGAAAATGCATTTACATTCTGGCTGTGACTACCAATATAATCCCATGTATCTTTATCATAAACTATCCATTCAGAATCATCGGCACTTGTACCAGCAGATGCTGTCCAGTTTGTATTTCCTGATGTAACAGATGCTTTCCGCACCAGAGTGTGATCTTTTGTTGCGTTATCTACACCGGCAACCGCCCAGCCTGAACCAGGGTCGTCCCCCATCTCTCCAATAATATCAACAATTGTATAACTGCTGGCTGTTGCTCCTGCAAGAGTCAGCGCCATAATATCATCCCCATTGCTTAAGTATGTAAAAGTTTGATCCCCTTGATCTTTTATTGTTTGGTCTGCACTTCCGTGATGAATAATATATACATCTCCACTTGCAAGCTGAGTACCTGAAGAAAATTCAACATTATTGGGATAATCAAATTCTCCGGTTGCATCACAACCGTTACTACAAGTTGACAACGAAAACAGACTCATATCGATAGCTGCACTAGTTCCGTTATAGATTTCCAGATATTTATTATTACTGGACCCTTCCGCATACTCGCTGATAAACACATCCGGTACACTTGCTCCGCTGACAGAATAGGTATATTCCTGTGATTTGGTGCTTGTTCCGTTTCCAGCCGTGGCTGTAATGGTAAATTTAACAGAGGTCCATGCCGCCTGTGCGGAAATTGAAGCAGAATAGGTATCACCTGATGCAGTCATTGATAATTGACCACTGGTTCCGTCACTTACGGTATAATCTAATACAACAGATGAGATGGCTGAGCCATAGGATACTTTTACGCTAATGGAAACGGCGTCATCGCTTGTGGGTTCCGCTGGGGTGATGGTTGGTTCCGCTACAACCGGTGCATTTGCATTTTGAACAATATCATCCCCCGATCTGGGATTAACCCCATATTCACTATAACCATAGTCTACGATGCCGACTATTAAATCAAATGTTTGCCCGCTTGTGGGTGTATACTGAAACATTCCATCATCAATTTGGCACGCCCCAGAGCCGTCATTCACGTACCACTGATTGTTATTATCGGGTACAGCGGTTACGGTTACATTAGTAAGCTTTACCAAAACACCTTCCCATTGTTCACCTGTTGCAGAACAACCGCCGGTTAAATCCCCGGTAGAAATATCTGTTGGCGTTACTGTACCACCTGAAGAGATTGTAGAATATGCAGACACATTCTTTAATTCGGTTAAACCATAGTATTCATCAACTTCAGCTGTAATCTCAACAGAGTCCCCAACGGCAGGTGACTGAGAACTGCTGTAGACATAAACTCCGTTCCACGCACCATCTTTGTCTTTAATGTAGTATTTTCCGTTTTCAGCACCAGTTACAGTTGCAGAAACAGTAACGGTTTGGCCATCATAGGAAGATGAATAACAATCATCCCCGCTTCCTGCAGTAGAGGCAATTTGAATATCATAAATAGATGTAACCGTTAACGGTGAATTGTCTATACTATTTTGAGAAGGGACACCGAGTTGGGTTACACCTGTAGATTGACCTGAAGAAATTGACACAGCTAATATGACGCTTAACAGTTTATTCATAACAAATGACTCCCTATTAGTTTAAATATCTGAATGGCGAAATTATGGATAAAAAGATATAGACGTAATAATTATTTGAATCGAATCAATTATAAATAATGTAAGGTAGTATACAGATTTTATTATTGTCAATTAAGACTGTTTCAACTACCGTTCATATACCAACTATCTCTGACAAGAAACCCCTCAAAAAGAGGGGTTTCTCAATGAGGATTCGTCTGTGGCTCGGGACAGAATCGAACTGCCGACACAAGGATTTTCA
>CAJXJG010000019.1 GCA_913054425.1 uncultured Fidelibacterota bacterium | reverse complement strand
TGAAACAGTATATGGAGAAGGTGTGTATTTTCTCCGTCAGGGTTTTGGAGGGAGCGGGTTTGGAGTCGATTTTGGATTTGCGACTCAGGAGATCAACGGTTGGAAAGCAGGGTTTTCCATTATTAATGCGATCGGGAGTATCAGTTGGAATAAACCGAGTATGGTAAAGGATTTTCTTGCGGGTCCGGATAATAAATATGGAAATGAGGATGATATATGGCATATGACCTGGGGTGGGGAAATATTGGATGATTCATCAGCTGTTCTGTATACTTATTCAATTGATTCTCTTGGTGTTTCTACCCTTACCTCGGATTCTCTTTTTACCAGTGAGCAAAAAATTGTAAAAGACCTGGATGAAGATGGCAACTTGAATGAATTTACAACTGATTATCCCACTCTTTTTAGAATTGGTATTTCCCGCCGTTTACCGCAAATGGTTATTGCATCTGACCTGGTGGCAGGATTTGAAAACCGGTTTTATGCGAGAAAAAAATGGAAGTGGTCGATTGCTTTGGAATCGACAAAATTTTCTACTGTTCCACTCAGGATAGGATTTAGTTATGGTGGATCAGATTTCAAGGAATTATCAATGGGATTCGGGATACACAAAGGACCGGTCATTTTTGATGTAGGCCTGGCTTTTCGTAACGGTCTCTGGATTCATACAATGAAGGGACTTAATTTATCAATGGGGGTAACAATTACCAGTTTTGGAAGTAGAAAAGATGAAATTCAAGCAAATGAAACTGATGAAGGTCCGCTTCCTGTTCCTGAAAATCAAAATTAATTAGAGAATTAATACTTGAATAATTCGGGATTACTTCCTTGCGAAAAACAACAAAATCAAGCCACCGATTGAAAACACTACATTTCCAATCCAGGCAGATGCCAATGGTTCAAGAACTTCTTTGTATCCAAGTGATTGTCCAAATTTGATAAAAGCATAATATCCGAAGATCACAAACACGCTCATACCTGCACCAAAGGAAAGACCACCTTTCGGTTTTATTACGACAAGAGGTAATCCAAACATGATTACGATTAGATTGGTAAAGGCAAAAGAGATTTTAAAATACTGTTCTACTTCCCATCGGGTTGTTTTTACTCCATTCTCTTTTAAGAGTGCAATTCGCTTTGTTAGTTCCTTGTAATTCAATTCATCGGGTGATTTAAATTCTTGGGAAATATCTTCCGGGTTTAAATTAAATGAAAAAAGAGTGTCGTTTTCTGAAATAACTACTTTCGTTTCTACACCGTAAGAATTAAATGTACGAATGGAATAATTTGATAGTAACCAGGAAGAAAGGGAGTCAACCCAACTCATTGATTTTGCGTCGAGTCGTTGATGTAATTTACCTTCTTCAAGTTTGATGATTGTAATTCCTTCAGCGAATTGTTGATTGATACGATATTTTGAAAGAGCAATATGAGTGGATTCTTTTTTTTGAAGAAAAACATCCTTTAAAATTTGACGGTTTTGTTTGGATCGTTTTTTCTGATACTTTCTTTCGATTGAATACCGTTTTTCATTTCCCCAGCTTACCAGGTTATTATCAAATTGATAAGAGACAAAACTAAGAATAAATCCTACCAGAATAAGTGGTACAGAAATACGATACAAACTAATACCTGTGGCTTTCATGGCAGTCCATTCATTCCGTTTTACCATTAGACCGACACTGAATACAGTTGCAATGAGGGTTGCCATCGGAAGAGCGATATTCACAAACCAGGGGAGTGTGAAAAGATAATATTTGAAAATGATACCGATTGGAACTGAATTATCAATAAAACGGTCCAGGTTTTCAATGAGATCAACTACAATAAAAATTGTAACAAATCCCAATAAACCCATCATGAGAATATTTAAAAACTGTCTTAAGAGATATGTATCTAGTCGTTTCACCTTTTTACCTGATTATTCTGGATTTGAATTTCACTATAATTTGTATATTTTAAAAATAAATAGGTAAGAAAAAGATAGATTGAATTTACAGGAATATTTCATCAATTATTTAGATAATGCAATGTCTGCTTTCTCCAGCATAATGTGGGGAACTCCTCTAATAGTGCTCCTAGTAGGCGGCGGTATATTTTTTACTGCATTTAGTAGATTTATTCCATTTCGATATTTTGGACATGCTATCAATATTTTGCGGGGGAAATATGATAATCCTGATGATCCGGGGCAGATTAATCATTTTCAAGCACTTTCAAGTGCCCTCGCAAGTACCGTTGGAATGGGAAATATCGGTGGCGTTGCTTTGGCAATTCATACGGGTGGACCGGGCGCCCTTTTTTGGATGTGGGTCAGCGCAATTATTGGAATGGCCACAAAGTTTTTTACATGTACTCTGAGTATTATGTACCGGGGGAAGGATGATAATGGGGAAATACAGGGGGGCCCCATGTACGTCATTTCGGAGGGACTTGGAGATAAATTTAAACCTTTAGCAACCCTTTTCAGTATTGCAGGCCTCTTTGGGTGTTTTGTGCTTTTTCAAGCAAATCAATTAGCTCAAATCGTTCGCGATGAAATTTATCTCCCAAATGAACTTTTTTTGGAATCACCCATCCTTGGAAATCTGCTCACGGGTATCTTGACCGCGGTAATTGTTTCATTAGTCGTGTTCGGAGGGATTCGCCGCATAGGAAAGGTTGCATCCAGAATGGTTCCATTTATGGTTATTATCTATCTTTTTGCTGCTTTTATTATCCTTATAAATAATTTATCAGACATTCCATTTGTTTTTCTTTCCATCATTCAGGATGCATTTACCGGTGATGCGGTGTTGGGTGGATCCCTTGGTATGATAATTATTATCGGGATCAAGCGGGCGGCATTTTCTAATGAAGCTGGAATTGGAACAGAAGCCATGGCTCATGGTGCTGCCAAGACAAAAGAACCGGTCAGGGAAGGGCTTGTTGCTATGCTTGGTCCGTTCATAGATACCATTATTGTGTGCAGTATTACCGCCTTTGTCATTTTAATTTCCGGAGTAGAAGTAGCGGACGTCAATGGTGTGACTCTTACTACCATGGCTTTTACAAAAGAATTAGGACTTTTTGGAAAAATTTTATTAATGGTTGCTGTTTTTACCTTCAGTTTATCTACCATGTTTGGTTACTCATATTATGGTAGAAAATGCACCAGTTATTTGTTTGGTACTCGATATAAAAATATTTATAACTGGTTTTATATAATTGCAATTATTGTAGCTTCAGTAATTTCAATTGATATTGCCATCAATTTTGTAGATGGATTATTCGCTGTCATGGCCATACCCACAATGATATCTACATTATTATTATCGCCAAAAGTTATGGCAGAAGCAAAGCGGTATTTTGCCACACTGGATAAAAATTCTTAATGATTGCTGCCAGGAAGATGTTGTTATCGCATTGATTAAGCCTTGAATTGTTAGAGCTAACGTTCCTAAATATTCGATATGGAAAACATGAAATATGGTGATCGAAAATATCTTTCCACCGAGCAACAGAATATCCATTCTCACCAGATTGATAAATTAAATATTATGGAAATTCTTCGATTAATAAATGATGAAGATCAAACCATAACTCAACAGGTTAAGAAAGTCCTGCCACAGATTGAAAAGACAGTGAAACTTGCAGTAAATGCTATACGGACAAACAATAGAATATTTTATGTTGGCGCCGGCACCAGCGGGAGGCTGGGCATGCTGGATGCTACCGAGATACCCCCAACATTTTCCGCATCAAGAGAACTGTTTCAGGGCATCATCGCAGGTGGAAGGGAGGCATTGATACGATCAATTGAAGGTGCTGAAGATCAGCCTGAAGATGCAGTCCATGATCTCAAAATGGCAGATTTAAAAAAAGGTGACCTCGTTATTGGAATTGCCAGCAGCAGTGCTACATCTTACGTACTATCAGCTCTTGAATATGCGCACAATATTGGTTCACCAACGGCATATATAATTTGCAATCCACAACCCTTAGTACCCGTTGAAGTGAATTCCTTAATGGCTATTGATGTTGGAGCAGAAATTATTACCGGTTCCACACGGATGAAGTCTGGAACAGCAACGAAAATGGTATTAAATATGATTTCTACCGTAACCATGATCAGGCTCGGTAAAGTTTATGGAAATTTAATGGTAGATCTCCAGGTAGTGAACGAAAAACTTGCTGACAGGGGTTCAAGAATTATTGAACAACTGACTGATCTGGATTATGAGTCTTCAAAAGAAAAACTTACAGAAGCAGGTGGATCTGTCAAAACAGCCATTGTCATGATTTTGAAAAAATGCACTAAAAATGAAGCGGAGGAATTGATTGAAGAACATAATGGATTTCTAAGAAAAATTATTGGTGATATTGATTGATATATCAAAAATGAGTAGAAACAAATATTTTTTAAATGGCGAGGAAATCACTGTTGTTGATTCAAAAACACATGTTATTCCTTCTAACATTAAGACTGGACATCTCCCTGATGGGCAATGGGTCATAATCAAAGATAGAAAGAGCCGAATTATTATGAAAGACGGAGAAATAATCAGGGAACAGGCTAAAATTGTTTTAGATGCCATTGGGGCAGAAGGAGTGAATCTGGTGACAAACGCACCTGTTTGTTCCAAAACAAAAGTGTTCCTTGAAGAATTGAACATAATCGTTTTTGCCATGGATAAAGCCGCCGATTAATCATCAATGCAATACCTGCTGTGGATTCTATTAGCTGGGTTTGGGTAACTCGGCATATTTTTAAGGACAGGAAACTCCTGATTTCCTGAATCCTTGAATTGATTTAACTTTAAAGATATGGGCACGTACAAAATAACCGCTGTATTTTTACTTGTGGTTTAGAAAGAAAATTTTGTGGATATAAATAAATATATTTTTCGCGAGTACGATATTCGAGGTAAAGTTATTGATGACTTTCCACCGGAAGTTGTTGAATCCCTGGGAAAGGGGTTTTCTACATACGTTAAGCGCCACGGAGGGATGGAAATTGTCTTGAGTGGAGATGTGCGTTTGACAACACCTTCCCTCATTGAAAATTTTAAAAAGGGAGTTTTATCCACAGGAGTTGATGTTATCAATATTGGCATAGTACCAACTCCTGTTAACTATTACAGCATGTTCAAACTGGATGCTGTGGGTGCTGTTCAAATCACTGGAAGCCATAATCCCCCTGAATTCAACGGGTTTAAATTATCCATGTTGAAAATGGCAGTTTACGGAGAAGCAATTCAGGCTATACGGAAAATTATTGAAAAGGAAGATTTTGAAGAAGGTACAGGCACTGAAGTGCGATATAATCTCCTGAATGAGTATGAGGATATGATACTGAGTAAAATTACCGTAGAAAAACCAATGAAAGTTGCTATGGATTGCGGCAACGCTGCAGCTGCAATTAATTCACCAAAGATATTTAAAAGACTTAACAATGTGGAATTAACAGAATTATTTTGTGATATTGATGGTACCTTTCCAAACCATCATCCGGATCCTACCATAAAAGAGAATCTCAAGGATTTGATTGAATTGATGAAAAAAGGTCAGCATGATATTGGAATTGCGTTTGATGGTGATGGCGACCGTGTTGGGGTAATTGATGAACAAGGAGAAATTATATGGTCTGACCAACTCATGTGCTTATTCCTACCGGAAATTATAATTGAGAATGATGAAGTTCTATTTGATGTGAAATGTTCCCAGGCGCTGGAAGAAGAGATTGTGAAGCATGGTGGTACCCCGGTAATGTGGAAAACAGGCCATTCACTTATCAAAAAGAAAATGTCCGACCTCCAATGTAAATTTGGCGGGGAAATGAGTGGACATATCTTTTTTGCAGATGATTATTTTGGTTATGATGATGCCACTTATGTTGCTGCCCGGACTGTCCAGATGTTATCAAGAACAAATAAAAAATTATCTGATCTTGTAGCCAATCTGCCAAAATATTATTCTACTCCGGAGATGAGAATGGCTTGTGAGTCAGATGAAGAAAAGTTTCGGATTGCAAAAGAAGCTGCTGACTATTTTAATGCCAACTACGATTGCAGCACGGTAGATGGAGTCCGCATCAAATTTGGTGATGGGTGGGGACTGATACGGGCTTCAAATACTCAGCCTGTGATCGTATGCAGATTCGAAGCAAACACATCAGAGAGAAAGGAAGAAATCAAGAATCTTGTTTTAACCAAATTGCAAAGCATAGGAAAAGTAGAGATTGAAACAGGGCACTGATTTATTTTCACCTCAAATAGAATCCCTACGAGCTGAAATTGATAGAGCACTTTCCAAAATTGATCTACCTTCTCATCCGGAATACTTATATACACCCATTCGATACACCTTGTCAGGCGGGGGTAAACGGCTGCGTGCAATTTTGGTTCATCTTGTGGGGGATGCTTTTGGAGCAGATCGGGAAGATATGAGCAATGCAGGATTAGCGGTTGAACTCCTTCATAATTTTACTCTGGTTCATGATGATATTATGGATCAGGATAACATCCGTCATGGGAAGGACACTATCCATGAAAAATGGGACCAATCCACCGCAATTCTTTCTGGAGATGGTATTTATGTGGTTTCCCAACTCCTTATTTCCAAGATCAAAACAAAAACACTGCCGGCAATTCATGCCTTCAACAAAGCTGCATTGATTGTCTGTGAAGGACAAGCTTATGATAAGGCATTTGAAAACAATAATGATATTTCTCTAAGCGATTACTTTTTGATGATTGAAAAAAAGACAGCATGGCTTATTGGCCTTTGTGCTGAAATGAGTGGTATTATTAGTGATCAAAGTGAAGAAACAATTAACAAGCTAAGATTGTTTGGATTAAACTTGGGTAGAGCATTTCAAATTCAGGATGACATTCTTGAAGTTTATGGGGACATAGAAACTGTAGGAAAAAGTCTTGGGAGTGATTTGATTTCTGGAAAACAAACAATATTGACAGTATTAGCTAGGGAAGATAATCAAGAGGAGTGGTCATCCTTTTGGGAAAATATCAAAAAAATGGAAATTCAGGCTGCTATTCTTCATCTTCGAGATTATTTAAACAGAAAAAATATTATAGAAAAAGCATATAATTATGTAGAAGAATTCATGAGTAAAGCCAGGAATGAACTGGAAGTTATTCCCTCAAGCCACCGTGAAACATTAAAACAGTTTACGAATATAATTCTTACAAGGGTAAAGTAACTATTCAAAAGGAAACGAGGGTGAATAAACAAGATATCGACATAGATAATATGCACGGAGCTATATATAATTTTCCTGATCAAATCTTTGAGGCTGTAGGTATAGGCAGGCAGATCAATTTAAAGAAACAATTTACATCTTTACGGAATGTAATAATTGTGGGGATGGGAGGTTCTGCCATAGGTGGAGATATTCTATGTGCTTTGGTTAAAGATGAATTAAAGATACCTGTATTTGTTTCGCGGCAATATTCAATTCCCAATTGGGCGAATGAAAAAACATTAGTGATTTGCTCTTCCTATTCCGGGGACACAGAAGAGACTCTTTCAGCCTATGAAGATGCCCTGCAAAAAGGTACGGAAATTATTGGAATTACGACTGGTGGTAAACTGATGAAAAGATTAGACAAAGAGAGATTTGATTATATTAAAATACCAGGGGGTCTTCAGCCTAGGGCTGCCTTGGCTTATTCGTTTATTCCAATGCTATTTTTAATGCAGAATCTAGGCTTGATAAGTAATCGGTTTTGCTATAATCTAGAATCTCTAATCGATCTGCTCAATATAAAAAGAGAAGTATATGGATTGGTTAGTTCCAACAACCCCACCTATTCACTTGCACAACAAATTTACAATAAAATTCCTGTGATTTATGGAGAAGCTAATTCCACAAATATTATTGCAATGCGGTGGAAAGGACAATTGTGCGAAAATGCAAAAATGCTTGCTTATCATAATGAATTACCTGAATTAAATCATAATGAGATTGTTGGATGGGAAAATAATTCGGATTTATTTAAATATATCGCATTGATTTGGATTAAAGACAAGTCTCACCATGACAGGGTTGGAATCCGCCAGGAAATAACCAAAAAAATATTAAATAATTCAGACATTTCTCAGCATACCGTGGAGGTTTTAGAAAAAAATCGAATGGTACGGTTTTTACATTTGATTCATTTTGGCGATTGGGTCAGTTACTGGTGCGCTATTGCTCATGAGACTGATCCATCGCCAGTAGCAAAGATTGTCCAGTTGAAAAAAGAACTGAATATATTATAATCAATTATCAAATATCAGGGAAATTTATCAATAGTTGCTGGACAAGATTTTTCTGATGACTGCCAACAAACGGGTAAAAAGGATTGTCAAGCAATCTTTCAACTGTTTAAATTTTAACTATGATTCCCGTAAAAGTACATAAAATTACTTTTCATCCCCCAAGCAGGAGTTATGCTGTTATTTTAAAGGAAATTAATGAAGACCGAAGTCTTCCCGTAATTGTTGGATCTTTTGAAGCTCAATCAATTGCTCTTGCAATGGAGAATGCTGAAAGTCCCCGCCCCTTAACCCATGATCTGATTGGGTCCCTTATTCAAGAAATTGAAAGTAAATTAATTGCTGTTAAAATTACAGACCTGATTGATGGTGTATTTTATGCTCGAATGGAATTAAAGGGGAAATTAATTGGGAAACGATCACTGGATGCACGGCCGAGTGACGCAATTGTTGTTGCATTAAGAATGAGCGCGCCGATCCTGGTTGATGAAATCGTTATGGAAGAAGTAGGTATTATTGAAGATGTTGACCATGATTTAAACAAAGTTTCTCAATCAATACAGAAGCATTTGGAAAATGAGTTGTTAAAAGCAGTGGAAGTAGAAGATTATGAAAGAGCCGCGCTGCTCAGAGACAGGATCAAGGAGATAAGTGATTAAATCTAGTTCGTAAGAATTTCTAGTGTATTTTGGGCTGCTGATTGCTCAGCTGTCTTTTTGTTTGATCCCATTCCGGGAGGAAAAATTTTGTCATCAATCTGGACATGGACTTCAAATATTTTTTGATGATCAGGTCCTGTAATGTTTGATATTTGAAATTTAGGGGTACTCAGCAAAGAAGAATGACAATATTCGATAAGCCTGCCCTTGAAATTCGTGGATTTCCAGGCATCAATCCTATGTATCCATATCGTACTAAGGATGAGTTCTTTACATGGATGTAATCCACCATCCAAGAAGAGCGCACCAATAAGGGATTCATAAAGATTAGCAAGTTGTTTATTTGCTATTTTTTCTATATCGAGGTTTACCGTTGTCTCAATTTTTAGATACGATAAGAGGCCAAGTAATTTCCCCATGGATGCAAGGAAATCTTTTTGGACAAGCGTGGATCGTTTTTGAGTTAGGAAACCTTCATCCCCCTCCGGAAATTCTTTCATGAGAGAATTACTGACTACGATATCAATAATTGCGTCTCCTAGGAATTCGAGTCGTTCATAATTTTGGCGAGGTTTTGGACTGATTGAACGATGTGTAAATGCTTGCTCTATGTACCTCAGGTTATTAAACCTGTATTTTATTATTTTTTCAAGCTGTGAATAACGATTAGTTGAGGATTTATTCCAACGGAGAAAGAAATTCAGAAAAGACAATCAATCAGCTTTCCCAGCGCTTAATCAGTATTACTGCATTATGTCCACCAAAACCAAATGTATTTGACATCACAGCATCAATTGAAAATTTTTGTGCGGTGTTTGGAATATAATCCAGGTTGCAATCAGGATCTGCTGTCGCATAATTGATTGTGGGTGGTGCGAGGTTATGTTCAATTGCTTTTACAGATGCAACTGCTTCGATCGCGCCGCTTGCTCCAAGGAGATGTCCTGTCATGGATTTTGTAGAACTTATTTTTAAAGAATTAGCATGTTTACCGAAAACTTCCTTTATCGCGTTTGTTTCATTTTTGTCATTAAGAGGCGTAGATGTACCATGGGCATTAATATAATCCACATCAGTTGGTAATAAACCAGAATCCTGAATTGCTTTTCTCATTGCGAGAACAGCCCCTTCTTTCTCTGGTTGAGTTATATGGAAAGCATCGTTTGTGGAACCATAACCCGCAATTTCACCCAGTATTTCAGCCTGACGGTTTTTGGCGTGTTTTTCAGATTCTATTACCATGATTCCCGCACCTTCTCCCATCACAAATCCATCACGGTTTTTGTCAAATGGACGACTTGCAGTTTGATTGTCCGGATTACGAGACAGCGCTTTCATATTCGCAAATCCTGAGATAGTCAATGGGGTGATACTTGCTTCTGTCCCGCCGGCAAGGATCATATCAGCATCTCCAATCTGGATCAGCCGTGTTGCAATTCCAATAGCATCTGTAGCGGATGCACAGGCAGTGGTAATTGTATGATTTGGACCTTTTAAGCCCCAGTTTATAGCGACATGTCCCGCAGCAATGTTTGCGATCATCTTCGGGACAAAAAATGGAGAAATCCTTCGGGGACCACGATTCATAAGTACACCGTGTTGTTCCTCTAATGTGTAGATACCTCCGACTCCAGTCCCAAGTATGACACCTACCCGGTGTAGATTAATATTATTCCAGTTTATATCAGCATGGGTAATTGCCTCCTGCGCTGCCACCAAGGCGAATATTGAAAATGGATCAAGTTTTCGAATTTGAGAAGGCTCTAGATGTTCTTCAGCCTTAAATCCCTCCAGTTCACCAGCTATTTTTACGGAGAATCCTTCAGTATCAAAGTAGGTTATGGCATTAATTCCGGATTTTCCCAGGCAGAGAGATTTCCAGAATTCATGGATATTGTTTCCATTGGGAGCTAATACTCCCAGCCCTGTTATAACAACTTTTTTCTTAGACAAGAATTAATCCCGCATTTAGTGTATTTCTATAATAAAAAATAGTCATAAACAAAAGTATACCTTATGAAAATGGATGAAAAGCGCAGCTTGAATCATTACGCTCGGTACCGGCACATCGAAATTATAATCCGTCAATATATTCTACTGCAGCTCCAACAGTGGTCATTTTTTCAGCATCTTCATCCGGAATTTCAATTCCAAACTCTTCTTCAAATTCCATTATCAATTCAACTGTATCCAGAGAATCAGCACCTAAATCATCTACAAAAGATGCTTCCATATTGATCTTACTATCTTCAACTCCTAGTTTGTCCATGATGACGTCTTTTACTTTATCAAACGTTGACATGTATTCCTCCTTTATGTGTTATAGTACCATTCCACCGTCCACGGTAATCGTTTGGCCGGTGATAAATCCTGCTTCATCAGAAGAAAGAAATTGAACCATTGATGCAATGTCTTCCGGTTTTCCGATTCGGCCTAAAGGTATTTTATTAATGAGTGATTCTTTTTCTTTTTCATTTATTGCATTGCTCATATCGGTTTCGATATATCCTGGCGCTATGCAATTTGCTGTAATATTTCTTGATGCGAATTCTTTCGCAGTTGTTTTTGTTAATCCGATGAGACCAGCTTTGGAGGCAGCATAATTTATTTGCCCCGGATTTCCGGTTAATCCAATGATTGACGAGATATTAATTATTCGCCCGGTTCGATTTTTCATCATTGTTCTGGAAACAGCTTTTATCATGTTAAAAGCACCCTTCAAATTGGTATTTAAAACATCATCCCAATCCCGTTCTGACATCCTCATGATAAGAGCATCCTTTGTAATTCCGGCATTGTTAACTAGAATATCAATCCGGTTGAATTTCTCTAAGATGGATTGAAAAAGTGAAGTTACAGATTTTGTATCTGAAACATCGCATGCAAAACCCATTGCTCCCGATCCAGAATTACCCAAATTGTCTGCGGTTTTCTGGACATCTTCCAAGTGACGGCTGACGCATATAACTTGAGCTCCAGCTTGGTAAAGTGTTTCTGCAATACTTTTCCCAATCCCCCGGGAGGCTCCTGTTACGATGGCGATTTTGTCTGTTAACTTAAACATAATGCAGAACGTCTTCCAGTGTTTCTATTCCGGTTGTTTGAAAAGTTTTATTAATTCTTCGATTTAATCCTTGTAATACTCGGCCGGGTCCAATTTCAACATATTTGTTTATTTCATTTTTATTCATGGTAGTTATAGTTTTGTGCCATAAAACAGGTTTTTCCAGCTGGCTAATTAAACCGCTCCGGATATCACTTCCCTTAGTAGCTGGTATTGCAGAATAGTTTAAATAAACTGGTAAAATCGTATCGTGAATTTCGATGGAATTTAGTATTTCTGCAAGGGCTTCTCTTGCTGGAGTCATCATGGGAGAGTGGAAAGCACCACTGACATTTAATCTAATTACATTTCGAGCACCTGCTTCTGTTGCTTTGTTCATAGCAAGATGAACTGCGCTAACTTCTCCGGAGATAACGACTTGCCCTGGGGAATTATAATTTGCCGGAACAACAATGTTTTCATTACTACATGATTCGCAAATTGATTGAATTTCATCATCGGATAAACCAATGATTGCAGCCATTGTCCCCTTTTGAATTTTATTTGCAGTCTGCATGCATTCAGCGCGGAATTTAACCAACTTCAACCCAGTCTGAAAATTGAATGCACCTCCAATGGTGAGAGCAGAATATTCTCCTAGGCTGTGTCCGGCTGCAACCTTGGGTATGAATCCTTTTTCAACGAGCAATTCTCCAAGGATCACACTCACGATATAAATTGCAGGTTGAGTAAATTTTGTTTGTTTCAGAATTTCTTCTGGCCCATTGAATGAAATATCCTGAATATCAAACTCCATGATTTCATTTGCAAGGTCATAATATTTTTTTCCTAGTTTTGATTTCTGGAAGAGATCAAAACCCATACCTATTTTTTGGGATGCTTGTCCAGGGAAGAGATATGCAGTATTCATCAATTCACTCCCCAGCGCAGAAGCATACTGCCCCATGAGAACCCTGCACCGAAAGCGGAAAGTAATATTAAATCACCGTTTTGAATTATCCCATCTTCCACCGCTTCATCCAAACCGATTGGGATAGTACCTGCAGTTGTGTTTCCATACTTATTGATATTGATGAGTACCTGATTTTCTGTAAATCCACATCGCTGGGCTGCAGCATCTATAATTCTTTTGTTAGCCTGGTGTGGAATGAATAATTTAATATCCTTACCGGACAAGCCATTTCTTTCAAGGATTTTTAAACAAACATCAGCCATTTTTTTCACTGCATATTTATATACGGTTTTTCCTTCCTGTTTGAGATAATGCATCTTTTTGTCAATTGTGTCGTGGTTAGCTGGAAGAAGACTCCCACCGGCTGGCATATGGAGATATTTTCCGCCAGAACCATCGATAAACAAGATAGAATCCATTATGCCGTTTTCTTTTTTTGAGGACTCTATTAATACACCTCCAGCGCCATCACCAAAGAGTACACAAGTATTCCTATCGGTATAATCCATGATTGAACTCATGGTGTCAACACCGACAACAATTACTTTGGTGTATTTTCCTGATTCAACGAGAAGCCTGCCGGTTTCCAAAGCATACAGAAACCCCGTGCACGCGCCGGAAAGGTCAAAACCCCAGGCCCTGCGAGCATCAATATTATTTTGAACTAATGCGGCAGTTGAGGGGAAAAACATATCCGGTGTAACCGTAGCGATGATGATCAAATCGATGTCTTCAGGAGAGGTATTGGATTTATGCAATAATTTTTTAGCCACTTTTGTAGCCATAAAAGATGATGCTTGCCCCTTTTCAACAATATGTCTTTCAGAAATACCTGTTCTTGATCGGATCCACTCATCACTTGTTTCAACCATTTTTTCAAGGTCAGAATTAGTGAGGATTCGTTCAGGAACATATCGGGCTGTGGTGGTTATTGCTGCCTTCATTTAGTTAAGTTCTAAATAGTTAGAAATACTGTTTTTGGTATTTTCGATTAAATTTTCGTCTATGCATTTTTTTGCAGCCAGGATAGAATTTTTTATGGATCTATAACCTGCACTTCCATGGGCAATAATGGAAACGCCATTCACACCTAAGAGGGGAACTCCTCCATGTTCTTCGTAGTCGTAGCTCTTTCGGATGTCTTCAAATACTGGTTTTAATAGAAAAGCGCCAAGTTTATAAGAGAGCTTATTCTTTATCTTTGCCCTAATTTCTGACCCAAATATATTGATCCAGCTTTCTGCAAATTTTAGAAGAGTGTTTCCTACAAAACCATCACATACAAGAACATTTGCTTCACTGTCCAGTAAATTTCTGCCCTCCACATTTCCAACAAAATTGGGAAGATTATCTTTAAATATTTTGTATGCTTCTCGGTAAAGTTCACTGCCTTTAGTTGATTCTTCACCAATATTTACTAAGCCGATCTTTGGATGTTTGCATCCTTCAATATGATCAAGATAGTAGGAAGCCATTGTGGCGAATTGGAAGAGGTGAACTGGTTTTGCATCAGGATTTGCACCCACATCGCAAAGAATTTTTCCACCCACATTTGTTGGGATATATGCGCCAAGGGCCGGGCGACGGACACCGGGAATCCTTCCAAGAATAAGCAGAGATGCAGCTAATACAGCACCCGTATGGCCTGCGCTGACAAATCCATTTGCTTTATTTTCTTTTACCATTTTGATTCCTTGTACAATGGAAGAGTCAGGTCTGGATTTCACTACAGTTGAAGCACGGTCTTGTATTGAAATTGAATCTGAGCAATGGTGAATAGAAATCCTTGAGGGGAGTGAGGAAGAAAAGTCCTTTTGGATGAGATCTTTGTTTCCCAGAAGTATTAATTCGACATTATCCGGAGTGCATGACAATGCCTCTACAGCTCCTTTGGTGACAGCAGCGGGAGCAAAGTCGCCTCCCATTGCATCAAGAGCAATTTTCATATTTTTTGGAATTTACTCCGTAGCAGATACAACTGGTCGACCACGGTAATACCCACAATTTGGGCAAGCTCTGTGGGGCATTTTTGTTGAACTGCACTGGGGGCAGTTAGCATAGGAAACAAGTGTGGACTTGTAATGGGTACGGCGTTTTCGGCTGCGTGCTTTTGATTGTCTTCTTTTTGGTAATGCCATAATTTATCCTTTGAATATTGTTCTGTATATTATTTTACCTGACCATGAGTATTCAACACATCAAACGAAGCATCTGTTGAAAAAGTAACACAATTACAGGAATTGTTATTTAAATTTAATCCACAATGTTGACATAATCCTTTGCAATCATTTTTGCATAAATATTTCATTGGGTCTTCAAGAATAATGAAATCTTGGAAGACATTTTTTAGATTTATAACACTCATGCTGTTTGGAAAGAGAATTACATCCATATTTTCATCCCTAATCAAATCCGTATTGGATGTTAACCAAAGTTTAAAAGCAGGGTTATGAAAGTCTTCGATTTTCTCTAAACATCGGTCGCAACGATTAAGAAAAGGAGAATGCCAGGGATCCTTTCAGTTTAAATCCTTCTGGAATAGATTCTGATGAAAGTTTACAAATGATTATTTCTTGTCTGAATTCCAATCCTGTCGGGTTCAGGGTGTTTACCGGAATTTCAAAGAGTTTATCCGAAAAACCTGCTAACAGATCACTTCTTAACAGCTTCATTTATGGGTCTTGACTGGCGCTTTTCTTTTCTAGAGGAAATAGGAAGAATCTTTTTAGTTAAAGGTAAATCCTGTTCTATTAACCTAAAGAAAAAGAAGATTAGTCCTCATTTGGTTCTTCTTTAGAAGAATCTCCTTCATTATCCTCTTGTTCCTTAGAATTTGAATCTTCAGGATCTTCTTCATCAGGTGTTTCATCTGTCCCAAATTCTTCATTTTCTTCCAGTTCATCTTCGTCTTTTCGTTCCAATAGATTATCATCATCTGATTTCTTTTTAAAAATCACAAACATGATGGTTTCACCTACAGAGAGTATTGATAA